>CBIHRH010000275.1:0-6891 GCA_966212365.1 uncultured Emticicia sp.
ACATACATATAATTTATTGAGATTGAAATTTTGGCACTGGTTTAATTACCTGATTGAAAGGAGTTATTTTGACAACAAAATTCGTACTAAAGTCTAAATCACTGATAATCAGAAAATTATTGTGTATCCGTTAGATAATTTTCATAAAAAAATATTCATCAGTTCTCTTATCAAACGGTATTTTATATTAGAAAAGTACCATTATCAAACAATATAATACCATTCAATAAAAAAATTGGCACAATTATTTCATGATAATACGTAACATAGAAAAAAATTCTCTTAGGTCTACTTAATTTAAAATGAGAGAATAACATAAAAAAACAATTTTTTGCGTAAAATTTAAAATAACCTTTGTTGTAATCAATATAAACCAGATTTGCTTTAAGATGTGCTCAATAAGTCACATATCATTTTCCAGAATCTTAATCATAATTAAGGTATATAATTATTGTATACTTAGCCAAAGCTAAGAGAAGGAACATGCTATCTTATTACTGAACATCCTGATGAGCGAATCGGCTTGATGAGCCCTAAATAACTTTTGCTGAACGGATGTACGTAGTAAACAAAATATCTTCTCTTACATTTCTTATCCAGATTAAGAATCGGAAGTCATTTGTGTGAGAAGTCACTATGGGATTGCTATGCATCATTTTAACACTTTTAGAACTTTTGCTCGAAACTTTTGCTAAAAAATGCCAGTACAAACAAACATAACTCCACCTGTATTTCTGATCAAAAAATAACAGAAAGTCTAGTAGCTGAGACTTTGTGAGATACGTTTTGTTTATACTTTGCATAAAAACTAAAAACTTTTGCTAATTAAAACGAAAACTTTTGCTGTCGGATGCTCGACCGGATTAACATATCACCCCACATATTTCTTATTTCATTAAGAATAGAGAAGCTTTTGTATAAAAGTCTCTAGGGGCATTGCTATGTATCTGTTTGAAGTCTCTAACAATAAGAACTTTTGCTGAGTAATTATTAATTGCTGTAAAATGCCAGATATGACCGAAACTTTTCCTATTTACGAAGTCAGATTAAATTATCAATAAGGAGTCTTATCTGAACGGCTCTATGGGAATTGCTATGTCATTATTCTGCATTGTTATATAAAACTTTTGCTCGATTTTCTAAGGTAATTTTTGCTGTAAAATGTATAGGATGGACATCTTAAAGTCTTGGCGGCTTTAGGATTATTTTGGTACTTAATCTTTTGCTAAACATTTAATTTAAAACTTTTGCACATGGTAACGATGAAAACTACATGCAGGCTACTTTTGCTTCTAATTCTGGCTTTCTATTCAGGGATAGCTTATAGCCAACAAACCATCGAAAATAACCGAATTTGTCTTGACCCCATCGTAGGTACGGGAGCCTATGTTGGCAGCCCGCTAGGCGGAGGTGTGTGCGTACTTTGTAGCATAACAAACCCAGGGAATGTTGTAGATGGTAATCTCAGTAATTATGCCTCGGTCTCACTCCCGGCCCAGGCTATTAGTAATTACAACATTATGATTGTAAAAGATTCGCTGCAATACTATCCTGCTGGTAATGAAGCAGGCTTCATAATAGCTCCAGATGCGGGTTTGTTAAATACCGCTGCTTTAAGCAATTTGAGTATCCAGACTTATCGTAACGGAGCACTTCAACAAACAGCTACCGTTGGGGGTTCTCCGGCATTAAATCTGGCTGTTTTACAAAGTACTTCAACTGGTAAACAGATTCTAAGCTTTACTACCAGTGCTGATTTTGATGAAGTAAGGTTGGTTGCAAACGGAACATTAGCCCTATTGACAACTCTTCGTGTTTACGAAGCATTTGAAGGACCTGCCAATTGTGCGCATGACTGTACTAATGCAATTACAGGTGCAGAGGCTTCCGGAGTACCAACTCAAGGACAATCAGGTGTTTGCCTTTTAGGCTCAATATCAGGTGCTACCAATTTAACTGACTCAGATACTACCAATTTTGCTAATATCAATATTCCTATTGGTGTAGCGTGTACAAGATTTCTCCAGGTGCCTACTACAACTACTTATAGTCCGGGTACATTTGCAGGCTTTGCCATACAGAATAATTCAACCATATTAAGTGCTACATTATTAGGTGGAATCACAGTAAGTACTTATGAAAATGGAACTCTGAGAGAAACTGTTTCCGGTACTTCCCTTCTATCCGCAGTTGCACTTTCAGGCACCTCACCTGTCTATCAGCTTGGTTTCAAAACGACCCTACAATTTAATCAGATAAGAATAAGTATAACCGGTGTTTCAGTACTGGCTGATGTAAACGTCTATTATGCTTTTATAAAACTTGATTCAGATAATGATGGTGTACCTGATTGTATGGATAAATGCTCTACCGGAGATGATTTAGTAGATACTGATGGCGATGGAGTTCCTGATGGTTGTGACACCAATGTTATTGATTTATCACTCACTAAAACTGTTAATAATTCAACTCCGGCAAAAGGGGGCACTGTAACTTTTACTATTACTGCTACACGCGATAATACAACTCAGAATGCTACCGGAGTAAAGGTTACCGATATTTTACCAACCGGATTGACCTACGTTAGCTCTATTGCCGGTACAGGAACTTTCTATAATAACGCAACAGGGGTATGGACAATCGGAAGTGCCTTGGGAGGTACAACCAATAGTATTCAACTGACTATTACAGCAACTGCTGACTCTTCCGGGGTGGTTACAAACGTGGCTCAGATTACAGCATCGAACGAAACTGATACTGACAATGCTTCAACACAAGATCATATTGCCAGTGCCTGCGTTACGGTTCCGATAGATATATGCCAGGGCAAAACAATTATGCTCATAGCCCCAACGGCAGGAACTCATCAATGGTACAGAAACGATACGCTTATTGTTGGTGCTACCAACGACACTTTGATTGTAGCAACAAGTGGTGATTATACAGTTGATTTCACGTCGACAAGTGGTTGTCTTTCCGGAAACTGTTGTCCGATTATTATTGATGTAAATGCCTTACCAAGTATTAATGCTGGTTCTAATTTTGCGGCTTGTGCAGGAGTAACCAGCACACTTACAGCTACAGGTACAGGTACTTTACTTTGGAATACCGGGGCAACCACTTCGACCATCAGCGTTTCTCCTACTTTAACTACCAACTATACCGTCACGATTACTGATGCCCTAGGGTGCGTCAACTCCGATACTGTTACAGTAACGGCTAATCCGGCACCTTTATCTGCTAATGCAGTGGCCATCTGTAACAACGCAGGTACAACAGGAACCTCAGCTGATGACACCTTTACTATTACTTTAAATCCATCAGGGGGTAGTGGTGGTAACTATACAGTAACCTTGAATGGCTCTGCAGTATCCGGGACATTTACCTACGGAACTACAAGCGTACCGATTCCGGCAGGGTTAATAACGAGCGGTAATAAAACTTTGGTAATAACCGATAGCAATACTTGTGCGCTGAATACAGTAGTCAGCCCTCCGGCATCTTGTTCAAGTTGTCCGCCTAAGGTCTGCGTACCGATTACGATCGTAAGATCAGAGTAACTCAAAAAGTAAATCTTCAGTACAAACAAACCAATAGCGGGTACCGATTAGCTTCGGTATCCGCTTTTTTATGGCTAATTATAAACAATCTGCCAGATATTATGCTTATAGCTATACCGAATCCAACTATTTCAGGTTTGTTAACATCCTTGTTAACAGAGGACATTAATATTGCGATTTTGTAAAAAAATCGTATCTTTTCAGCATGAACAAGTGGGCTTTTATATTCTTACTGCTATCGCATTTTACTTTCGGACAAAACCCTGACTATGAAAAATTTGACAGCGACAAGTCTGCTAAAGACAGTGTTATGTATACCAAATTGAAAAGCAGAATGGGTAAAACCAGGATTGGCAGGCAGATATATGGCTTTTTGTTCAGAGATGTATACAATACCAACGTACTCAAAAATGAAATTGATAAATTAGAAACCAATCCATTTGCACAATACGAAGGTAAGACTATCGGCAGAATTACCATCAGGCAATTAGATATTTTTGGCCCATCTGTCAATGATACTACCCGTCGTGGCAACCGTTTCGAACGCTTCGCCAGTAAGAATTTCCATACTAATACCCGGGAAAAAGTTATCCGTAAATCTTTTCTGCTCTTTAAAGAATGGGATAAACTTAATCCTCAGACCTTAAAAGACACCGAGCGCCTCCTTCGTGCCAACCCCGTTATTCATGATGCCCGTATTTTAGTAAATGAGCGGAAAGGAAGTAACTGGATGGTAGATATTATTATTCTGATACAGGATGTATGGTCTATCAATTTTGATATAGGTGCCAGCAGTCTGAAAGATTTTAAAATCGGGATTGAAGATCGAAACTTTCAAGGAAATGGGCACTCCTTTCTCAATAAGGTAACCTGGAAAAAAGATGACCCCTATCAGGACTTTGGTGCCAGAAGTATCTATACAATTCCTTATATCGGTAAAACTTTTATCACCGGACAAATCAGCGCTATTCGTGAAAAAGATTTAACTCAGTTTTCAGTACGAGCTTTTCGTCCTTTTTTAACTGTGGATACCAAAGATGCCGGGGCTATTGAGGTAGGTTACTATAAAATAAGAGAATATAAAAGATTAGATTTAATTCAGAAAGAATTGGTATATCAGGCGGGCTACTATTATTCTGATGTATGGTATGGCCATGCTTTTAAATTACATGGTTCAAGAGCCAGCCAAAGGCTTGTGCTGGCTGGGCGAAGAACCAATTATGAGTATAGAACAAGACCTGAGGTAAGATCAGACACAAATAAAATTTATTGGAACAGAACTACCATATTAGGTAGCATTGGATACTCAACCCGATATTATAAAAGAGACATTCTGATTTATGGTTTCGGACGAACAGAGGACGTTCCGACCGGTAGTTTAATTTCTCTGACATTCGGTAGAGAACAAACTGAATTTGGTGCCAGAAATTATGCGGGACTTCAATATGCCAATGGTACTTATCTGGCTCATCAGAAAGGTTACCTGTATTTTTTAGCAAATGCCGGCACTTATTTAAAAGATAAAGAAGTACAACAAGGCACTTTGGGCTTGCAAAGCTACTATTTCAGTCCACTCATGAAATTAGGAAATGCCCAGACCAGAAACTTTATTAATCTGGGTTTTACTTATGGCATCAATCGCGATCCTGTTGATTACCTGAATATCAGCGGGTCTGATGGGATTGTGGGCGTTAACAATAGCTCACTCATTGGCGATAAACGCCTGACATTAGGTTTTGAATCAGTTTTGTTCTCAAAGAAAAGTCTTGTTGGCTTTCGTGTGGCTTACTTTACTTTTGCCAATTTTGGTCTGGTTAGTTTACATAATGTTCCACTATTCTCTAGTACACTTTATCAGGGTTACGGCATAGGCTTACGAATCAGAAACGAAAACCTTACTTTTAAGACCTTTCAGGTTCGCATCGGATACTATCCGAATCTACCAAATACCAGCTCTAATTTCCGTTTTGGTTTTGATAGTATCCAACCGCTTCGCCTACGCGATTTTGATATTTCTGCTCCAAGTATTATTCCCCTCAGATAATTTTTTTCAACTACTGGAACTATATTTAATTGACATTTGTATTATATGTACTAACATACATTGTTAGTGTATCATAAAAACTCATTAGTTATTTACGAAAATATGTCAATTGAAAAAGACATAAAACAACAGAAACCTTTTAAGAGTCCATATCAGAAATTGGTAGTAAATATTCTATTTACTAATAACTGGATGAATAGCGACCACATGAATATTCTGAAACCGTTTGATCTGACGGCTCAGCAATACAATGTATTACGCATACTTAGAGGGCAATATCCAAATCCGATTACTGTGAATGGAATCATAGAACGGATGTTGGATAAGATGTCAAACGCTTCGCGCCTTGTTGACAAATTATTGGCAAAAGATTTGGCTTCAAGATGCGACAACAAAGATGACAGGCGGGCATGCGATGTAAGAATTACGCAACTGGGCTTGGATGTTCTGAAAGAAATTGATGTATTACAGGAAAGCTGGGAAACATCTTTTTCGAACCTGACACCAGAAGAAGCAGAAACCTTAAGCGGTTTGCTTGACAAACTCAGAGGTAGTAATTAATTCAGTTATTCTATGAAGATTAAGTATTTGCAGATTAATATCCTACTTAATCTATTGATTATAAAGATTTTATTTTTCACTTTATTTTTTAATTGCTTAAACCAAAGTATCAAAACCAATGAAAATTTTTAAAAGTTTATTCGCAGTAGCAATCGCAGGATTCGTAAGTATTTCAGCAATGGCTGACAAAGGCAAAAAAGCTACACAGACTTTGAAAGTAGACACACAAGCCAGCACTTTTAACTGGTTAGGTAAAAAAATCACCGGTGAGCACAATGGCACTATCAACATTCAGAATGGTAACCTTTTAGTAGATGGAGACAAATTAACGGGCGGTGATTTCACGATTGACATCAACAGTATTAAAGTTCTTGATGTAAAAGATGCAGATTACAATGCTAAGTTGGTAGGTCACTTAAAAGCTCCTGATTTCTTTGATGCGGCTAAATACCCGACAGCTACATTTAAAATCACAAAAGCTACACCAAAAGGTGGTGCAAACTATGACATCACGGGTAATCTGACTATCAATGGTGTTACACAACCAATCTCTTTCCCGGCAACTGTAAGCATCGGCAAAAAAGGTGCAGCAAGTGCGTCGGCCAAATTTGAAGTAGACCGTACTAAATTCGGTAGCAAATATGCTTCAAAATCATTTTTTGATGCCATTGGCGACAAAGCAATCTATGATAATTTTACAGTAGAAATTAAATTAGCAGCTGCTAA
>CBIHRH010000276.1:0-6876 GCA_966212365.1 uncultured Emticicia sp.
CTATGCAAAAATACACTGTTACAGCAGCCTTGATTTATGCCAATGGCCCTATTCATATCGGACATTTGGCGGGTTGTTATATTCCTGCTGATATTTATGTGCGTTATCTTCGCTCAACGGGTGCCGATGTAGCTTTTATTAGTGGTACGGATGAGCATGGCGTACCTATTACCGTCAAAGCCAGGAAAGAAAGCAAAACACCACAGCAAGTAGTAGATTTTTATTACGAGCAAATCAAAAAGTCTTTCGCTGATTTTGGTATCTCGTTTGATATTTACTCACGCACGTCTAATCAGTCTCATCATGAGCTTTCACAAGAGATTTTCTCTACGATGTATAATAAAGGATTCTTTGATGAAGAAATCAATGAGCAATATTATGACGAAGTAGCGCAACAGTTTTTGGCAGATAGATATATTGTAGGTGAATGTCCAAGTTGTGGAAACCCGAATGCCTATGGAGACCAGTGTGAGCGTTGTGGTTCGACGCTTTCGCCTACTGAATTGAAGAATCCACATTCGACTCTCTCTGGCTCAAAGCCTGTGATGAAGCCTACCAAAAACTGGTATCTTCCACTTGACCGTATGCAGCCTGATATAGAAAAATATGTTAATAGCCATAAGGAGTGGAAAACCAATGTTCTTGGTCAATGTCAATCATGGCTAAAGGATGGTTTGAGACCTCGTGCCATGACCCGTGACCTTGATTGGGGAGTGAAAGTACCTTTACCTGATACAGATGGCAAAGTACTTTATGTTTGGTTTGATGCGCCTATCGGCTATATTACTTTTACCAAAGAATGGGCAGACCAGAATGGTAAAAACTGGGAAGATTATTGGAAAAATAAGGATACCAAGCTGGTACACTTTATCGGACAAGATAATATTGTTTTCCCTTGTATTATTTTCCCCGCGATGTTGATGGCGGAAGGAAGTTATATTCTGGCAGATAATGTACCAGCTAATGAGTTTATGAATCTGGAGGGACGTAAAATCTCCACTTCAAAAAACTGGGCGGTTTGGTTGCACGAATATTTAGAGGAATATCCTGATAAACAGGATGAACTGCGCTATGTATTATCAGCCAATGCCCCTGAAACCAAAGACAGTGAATTTACCTGGAAAGACTACCAAACCCGTGTGAACAGCGAATTAGTAGGGGTTTTCGGAAACTTTGTGAATCGTGCCTTGGTACTAACGCACAAAAACTTCAATGGAGTTGTTCCGGCGAAGAGTGAGTTGAGAGAGGTGGATACAAAGGTTTTAGAAGAACTGATGGCTTTTCCGAAAACAATAGGCGAAGCTATTGGCAATTATAAATTCCGTGAGGCATTGAATCTGATCATGGATTTGGCTCGCCTGGGAAATAAATACCTGGCAGAAACCGAACCCTGGAAAGAAAAAGACCCTGAAAGAGTAGGCAGCATCATGAACATTGCCTTGCAGATAAGTGCAAGTCTGGCGATTGTCAGTGAGCCTTTTCTACCGTTCTCGGCTGCTAAAATCTTTGAAATGCTGAATCTGGATCCACAGAAATGGGAGTCTGCAGGTAGAGTAGATTTATTGGCGGCTGGTCATAAATTGAATCCTGCGCAATTATTGTTTACAAAGATTGAAGATAGTGTTGTTGAAAAACAAGTACAAAGATTGTTAGAAATCGCGAAGATGAATGAATTAGAGGCTAAAAAGAGAGAAGATGAAACAAAGGCAGTGCCTGAACTGAAAGCGACCATTCAATACGATGATTTTGCGAAGCTTGATATTCGTGTAGGCACCATTTTAGAAGCAGAAAAAGTAGCGAAAAGTGATAAACTATTGAAGTTCCTGATTGATGATGGTATCGAAAAAAGAACGATTCTGAGTGGTATTGCTAAATACTTTACACCGGAAGAAATGATTGGTAAACAGGTAACTTTCTTAGCCAACTTAGCTCCACGTAAAATGATGGGTGTAGAATCAAACGGTATGATTCTGATGGCAGAAGACCGCGACGGAAGTCTGGCGCTATTACAACCACACAAAGCCGTTTGGAATGGTGGGCCTGTGAGTTAAGGAGCTAAGCATACAAAATTCAAAAATGGGGTTGCAGGTTATTGCAATCCCATTTTTATGATTTCTATCCCTAAAAAGTTATATTTGTATAAGGAAACAAAAAGGATTGTTGTATGGACCTCAATCGTGTCACTTTCGATCAAAATATTATGGGGGGCAAACCCTGTATTCGTGGAATGCGTGTTACAGTAGGAACGATTGTAGGCTTAATAGCTGCTGGGCGTTCTAATGACGAAATTTTGAAAGCTTATCCTTATTTGGAACTTGAAGACTTACGTCAGGCTCTTTCTTATGCAGCATGGCGAGCCGAAGAAATTGACATTCCTGCTGTATTTTCATGAAAATATTAATTGATATGAATTTGTCTCCCAGTCGGGCGCACTTTTTCCAAGGAAATGGAATAGATGCTATTCATTGGATAAACGTTGGTAATCCAAACGACCCGGACAAAGTTATCTTTGATTACGCTTCAACAAACAATTACATCGTATTTACAAATGACTTAGACTTTGGAGCAATATTAGCTGCTACAAATGCTAATTCTCCAAGCGTGTTCCAACTAAAAAGTCAAGATTTACTACCAACTACTATTGGCGAAACAGTTATTAACTGCTTAAATCAATATAAGAATTATTTGAAAGAGGGAAGTCTAATAACGTTTGATTCCAATAAAATCAGAATTAGAATCCTTCCTCTAAAATAGTATCTCACACCCCAGGTTTCACAAAAGGCATCTTAGTAACCACAGCCTTCAACAATTTATCTCTCACCTTAATAAATACCTCGGTTCCGGTTTTTGAAAACTCCGTAGGTACATACCCCATTGCAATTCCTTTTTGCAAAGTTGGCGACATAGTACCCGAAGTAATTTCACCTAATCTATTGCCCTCAGCATCACAGATTTCATAATGTGAGCGAGGAATTCCTCTATCAACCATTTCTAAACCTACTAATTTACGTTTCAATCCTGCTGCTTTCTGTGCTTGTAAATTAGCAGAGTTAACAAAGTTTTTATTGAATTTTGTAACCCAACCCAAACCTGCTTCCAATGGAGAGGTAGTATCAGTAATATCATTACCATATAAACAATAACCCATTTCTAAGCGTAGGGTATCTCTAGCACCTAGACCGATTGGCTTAATGTCAAATTCAGCGCCTGCTTCAAATATCGCATTCCACAATTCTTCAGCTCTATCGTTGCTTACATATACCTCGAAACCACCTGCACCGGTGTATCCGGTAGCTGATACGATAACAGGCTCAATTCCGGCTACTTTACCTGATTGGAAAGTATAATAATCCATCGAAGCCAAATCCATATCAGTCAGCTTTTGGAGTGTTGGCAATGCTTTTGGCCCTTGCACTGCAAATAAACAGGTAGTGTCTGAAACATTGGTCATTTTTACGCCATCCGTATTATGGCTTTGGATCCAGTCCCAGTCTTTTTCAATATTAGAAGCATTCACTACCAGATAATACCAGTTTTCATTCATACGATACACCAACAAATCATCTACCGCACCGCCTTGTTTATTAGGCAAATAACTATACTGTATTTTACCATCAAAAAGCGTAGAAGCATCATTTGCTGATACTCGCTGAATAAGGTCAAGGGCTTTATCTCCCGTCAACATAAACTCGCCCATATGAGATACATCAAAAACACCTACGCCATTACGCACGCAATTATGCTCTTCAATATCAGATGAATAACGAACAGGCATCAGAAAGCCTGCAAATGGCACCATTTTTCCACCGATTTTTTCGTGTAAATCACTAAGAGGGATTTTCTTTATTTCCGTTGAGTCCATGTATTTTTATAAGGATATGTTCTGGCGACAAAAATAAATAAAATATCGGTTTATAATTCTCAGTAATAAAAAAAGTAGAAACACGTCAGCCATGTTTCTACTTTCTATTCTTAAAACTAATGCCCTTAATTAGGATTCTGATTATTAAATTGCTCAGTAATCACCTTACGAAGTTGTTGATGCGGGCGAAGCCCGTTATTACGATACACTTTCGGTGTTTTATCTGAATTGGAATCCTGTGCATTGCGCATCTGGCGAACCGAAGCAGTTCTGAACTCTTCATATTCTTCGTCAGTCATCTCTCCGCGATTCGCACCACCTTTGGCAACACCATCGTTGAATGAGTTGATTCGACGATCCTGATCCAATTGTCTTGCGTGGTCAAGTAAACCAAGAATTTCTTCTGAAATAGACTTCTTCTCTGCTTTCAATTCAGCAATGCCTGGCAGATTAGCCAAGTCATTTTCTACAATATTCTTTTGCGCTGTTTGCTCAGATAGTACTTTTTCAGCGGCTTTTAAGTCTTCCATAAGCCTCACATTTTTCTTACGCATGCGTCTGATAGCCGGCCCTGATTGCAGCCATCTATACCAGTAAGATTGCATCACAGGCAAGGCAATACCTAAACAGATTGCCCCTGCAATGGCAAATAAGATACCACTCAACACAAACGACATCAATGCCCACGGACTATTTACCAAATCAATATTCAGTTTATCGTAGGCTTTTAATTGCTCATCCATTTTCTGAATCAATGCCTGATTGTCAGAAGGTTGTGCCGAAGTCGGGTCTAAAGGCGTGCTGTTTACCTGCATAGCCTTTATTTGCTTGTTGATTCCCTCTTTTAGTTTATCTGTTTTATAAGCTTCATAACGGAACCAACCTAAAACGAGCATGGTACCAATAGAAAACACTAATAAAAACCCCTGGAAAATACCATAAATCTTCTTGGTTTTGGCATTATAATCAGTCAGATAAGGTTGTTCTACCAAACGCTCGTAAGCAGGTTTCAACAGGATAGACAACATGGCTAAACCAATAGCAAATGCCCATGCCTCAAAGGTATTACGGATATTAAGGGCATAAGCCACAATTTCGTGTGAGATAATCAAATCACCGGATACAAAAGCTACACCCGCCAATAGGTATAGAATACCTGCAAACAGCGAGTAAGGTGATTCTGATTTTTTACGCTTTTCATCCAGAAAATTGATTCTTTCAGTATTGGCATCAATTTCTTTCTGGATATAACCTATGTGTTGGGTTTGCGTATTTACCGCCAGTGAATGTTCTTGAAATTTATCATACGCAGCTTTCTGTGTTTCTTTACTATGTTTAATAGTTTCATCAATCTCAGCTATTTCTTCACGTTTTTCGGCAATACGGTCCTGCAACCATTCATAGCTGACATGACTTGAAAGGAAACTCTCATAAGTTGCCTTATCGACATTCTCAATACCAGTAATATACCCGTGCTGAAAATCTCCGTTATAATAATTTTCGTTTTCTTTTTCCATTAGTATTATGCTAAATTAGCTTTCCTTTGTTGAACAATTATTCTAGAATCTTTTTGATTTGCTTACTGGTAAGTTTTTCACGGTAGCTTCTGGCCAGATTAAACTCACTCTCAAACAGTTTTATCATCATATCACGTTTTTCATTCAAACGTTTTAATTCGGCTTCGGGTGCTTTTAGTTCATCAACAATTTTCCATTTTTGAACTCTCAAATCGTCAATTTCATTTATTAGCCTGTTTACCTCCACTTCCCATTCGCCTGCTTTGCTTACTTTATCGCTTTTTAATCTTCTGTTTCCCAACCATAAACTCATATCGTTTTTGGTCACTGTCAGATTACTTAATAAGAGTTTTCCAGCAAATAAGAACAGAAAGAAAGTAAATAGTAATAAGGCTATTGCTCGTACAGTTGATTGGTGTTCGAGTGCCTGGACGAACACAAAAACCGAGGCAGCCAAAGGCATACCTATTTCTTCCAGAGCATTCCTCCACGAAACAGGGGCATCTTTTTCATGAAATAGCGATTTCGGATTGAATAAGTTGAACATACCTGCCAACAAAACACCTAAAGCAATAAAAAAGTGATTCACTGGAAAATTCGGCTGAATAGATTCATCTATCAGGTAATAATTACCAACGCACATAGCCAACGATAGTAAAAGGCCTACAACGGTGCGAGGTAGATAATGATTGGCCGCCTCACGATTTTCAAGCGTGTGCGCCTTATCTTTCAATTCATTGATACGTGTTTCTTTTTGCTCAATAAAAAGATTTAACTCACCAATTTTCTCCGATAGATATTCGACTGTCTTTTCTAAATCGGCTGTTTTATGTGAAAAATAGTTCTTTATCGCACCAGTTTTCTCTTCCGCTTTCGAGTCTGACAAACCAAAAATTACTCCCTCATCTCTCAGGGCATCTTCGTTTTCTAACCAGAAAGGAGTTAAAGGGGTTTCTGTAGCTTGGACAGGCACTTCTGCAATAGGTTTAATCTGATTGTTTACCTCATTCTGAGGTTCAGTCGCTAGAGGAGGTACCTCGGTATTCGGAGTCTCTGATGGTATTTCAGAGCGGAACCAGTTTTTTAGACGATCGAGGAAAGACATGGGTTAATTGGTGTTTTAATCATTTCCCACTTTTATATGGTATTATAGCTTTTTGGGGAAATGAATCGTATTTACTTCTTAAAAAAATACAATATGGCTTATGGATAACAAATATTAACCGACATAATTGCCATTATAACTCGAAATTCAGAAAAATATTTTGATTTTCTTTAAATAATTGTGAGGAGAGGTGTTTGCAAGGGCTATATGGTTGTTATTTCTTGTTTTTATCCTATTTACGTATATTAGTCCCAAGCCTATAAATAATTAGTTTGAGATCAGGAAAAACGTTGAAATCAGATTAAGATTATCAGCTACCTGAGTTTATAAAGCTACTTTCTCAAAGCTTTTTTGTAGGTTTGTTCTGTAAATATCATTATTGATAATTAACC
>CBIHRH010000277.1:0-6868 GCA_966212365.1 uncultured Emticicia sp.
ATTGTAATCTGAGGCATTCCGGTTACCTGTTCCGCCTTAATATCTGCCACTCCTTCAATATTGCCTATAAGTCCTACAGCGCTGTTAGCAGTGGCAGCCAGTTTATCTAAATCTTCGCCAAAAACCTTAATGGCAATATCATTTCTTACACCTGTCATTAGTTCATTGAAACGCATCTGGATTGGCTGAGATACTTCAAACGCCACGCCTGGTATCTGCCCCATTTCCTCTTTCATCCTATCGGCCAATTCATAGAAATCTTTCGTAGTTGTCCATTCTTTTTTGTCTTTTAATATAACAATCAGGTCTCCTGACTCAATGGGCATTGGGTCAGTAGGTATTTCAGCCGAGCCAATCTTAGATACAACTTCAATTACTTCCGGAAATTTACTTTTAAGTATTTTCTCCAGTTTTGTTGAAGTTTCAATACTCATACTTAATGAACTGCCATTAGCAAGCCTGAAATTAATGGCGTAATCACCTTCTTCCAGCGTTGGGATAAATTCTCCACCCATTCGGCTAAAAACAAGCAAAGCGATTAAAAACAAGACGGCAGCAGTACTGAGAATAATGGTTTTTAACTGTAAAGCTTTATCTAAAGCCGGGCGATAATAACGGTATATGAAGTCAATAATCTTATCTGAAATATTCTTTTTGTGGCTGACTGTTTTGCTTAAGAACAACGCCGAAGCCATGGGCACATAGGTGAGTGAAAGAATGAATGCGCCCAGAATAGCAAATGCTACGGTTTGAGCCATAGGTTTATACATTTTGCCCTCTATGCCTACCAGTGTCAGAATCGGCAAGTAAACAATCAGAATGATGATTTCACCAAAGGCCGCGCTACTACGTATTTTAGTTGAAGCAGTTAATACTTCATTGTTCATTTGCTCGGCGGTCAAACGACCTTCTTTATTCAGATATAGACGATGAATTACAGCCTCGACAATAATCACCGCTCCATCTACAATTAAGCCAAAATCTATGGCACCTAAACTCATCAGATTTCCGCTTACCCCAAACAGATTCATCATAATGACCGCAAAAAGTAGAGCTAACGGGATAACAGAGGCCACAATTAAACCTGCACGTAAATTGCCTAATAATAAAACCAGCACAAAAATGACAATCAGAGCACCTTCTATTAAATTGGTTTCAACTGTTCCGATGGCATTATTGACTAATTTTGTGCGGTCAATAAAGGGTTCGAGGGTTACTCCTTTGGGTAATGATTTTCTGATTTGCTCAACTTTTGCTTTTGTTCGATTGACGACAGCCGATGAATTTTCTCCTTTAAGCATCAACACCATACCACCTACTACTTCACCCCGGCCATCTTTAGTAACTGCGCCATATCGTAGAGCGGAGCCTTCCTGTACCCTGGCAACATCTCTGATTAAGATGGGAACACCATTGTTATTTTTGACTACTATTTTCTCTATATCAGGCATATCTTTTACCATTCCTAATGCCCTGATGAAATACACATAGGGTTGCTTATCTATATAGGCTCCTCCGGTATTTTCATTGTTCCGCTCGAGCGAATCAAAAATGTCAGCAATAGTGATATTCATGCTTTTCAGCCGGTCTGGTTGCACTGCAATCTCGTATTGTTTGAGGTGTCCGCCCAGTGTAGTTACTTCAGCAATACCTGGCGTTCCTAATAACTGAGGTTTAACCATCCAATCCTGAATACTGCGTAGTTTGGAAGCATCATATTGGTTTTCGTACCCCTTTCTGGCAAAAATTACATACTGATAAATTTCGCCCAAGCCCGTGCTGATGGGTGCCAGTTCAGGGGTGCCTACTCCTTTAGGGATAAGACGTTCAGCGTCTTTTAGCTTCTCATTCATCTGTTGTCTTGCCCAATAGATGTCTGCGTTTTCTTCAAAAACAACCGTAACAACACTTAAACCAAAACGACTGAACGAGCGCATTTCTACTATTTTTGGAATTGTTTTCAGTGTTTGTTCGATTGGATAAGTAATAAACTGCTCTACTTCCTGTGTTGCCAGCGTAGGAGCTGTTGTAATAATCTGTACCTGATTATTGGTAATATCCGGCAAGGCATCAATCGGTAAACGGGTTAAGTTATAGATACCGACCAATACCAACGCCAATGTGAGTAAGCCAACAATGAACTTATTCACTATTGAAAATTGTATGATTTTATCTAACATTTTTTTTATGAATGATTTCGTATTTATTATAATGGTATAGCCTGGCCATGATACCCAAGGCTAACACAATACCCAGCATTACGATAAATAGTATTTTCAACAACCTGATAGCTAACGGTTGAGGTGGTTGTTTTTTAGTATAGAATAGCTTGGACGCAGGTTGAGTAGCCTTCTTAAACCCCTTTTGATTTGCCATTTTTTAATGGAAATAAAATGAATAATAGAGCAATATATACCCGCGTGATTAGGGCATATAATACAAATTATTATAAGAAGTGACTAAGATAACCTGGGAGGTTGCCAGATATTTCTGTAGAAATTAGAAAGAGAAGAGTCGTTTTTATAGGCAACCCTTATATTTTGTGTGAACACAGAAGATTGATCCTCTGAAACAAAGAAAGGACTGTAAAAGACATAATTGATATTCATTCCACAGCAAGCGCAGCTGCAGAAAGGAGAGCAAAACTCTGCTTCATCCTGATGTTCGGAGTGACTTGCTTGTGAAAATACAACTGGTGCATTACCCATTTCAGTACAATCCTCAATATCTCCGCATGGCAGAAGCGAGAGTATAAGAATGTACATGGATAATATGACCGAAAATATTTTCATGAAGCAAATTTATGTGAAAAGTACGTGCAACAGGTTTACAAAAAGGAAATATTTATAAAAAAATAGGGGAGAATTTGTAATTTACTTGCCTCTGTCTACTCTCTAAAAAGAATACATTATGGAATGCTTCATAATTTTATAAGAATAAAAAGAAGGGAGTTTTTGAAAAATAATTCAAAGTGCCTGGAAAGACTTTTATCTGAAAATAAGTCGGAAGTAAGTAGTATTAGTATAAGACATTATGAGGAGCAAATTTTGGAGGTTTCTCTAAACGTCCTCTTAAGGACTGAAAATCCTTGTGTCGGCGGTTCGATTCAGGTTACTACCAACCAGAGCAGTTATGTAGAGAAGATTTCATAACTGCTTTTTTCTTAAGTAAAACAGGCCCCTTTATTGTCTGTTTCACATCAATTTGCCATGTCATTTAAGCGGCAGCCAGACTGTAAACGTTGCCCCTTTACCTGTTTTTCCAACAGCTTTTATAAAACCATTGTGGTTATTGACAATTTTTTCTACAATGCCCAGTCCAATTCCTGTGCCGTTGTATTCGGACTTACCATGTAAGCGCTGAAATAGCTCAAATATTTTTTTATTGTAGCTATTATCAAACCCAATGCCGTTGTCAGAAAAAATGATTTCAATGTATTTGAGTTTGGGGTCAAATTCATTTTTTTCTTTTATTTTATCACCGGAAACCGTATGTGCCGCAATCTTTATTTCCGGTTTACCAGTATTAAATTTGAGTGCATTACTGATAAGGTTAGCAAAAAGCTGATGCATCTGGAAAGGAATGGCATTAATAACGGGCAATGTATCGTTCATTATTACAGCTTGCTTTTCTTTAATCCACATCTCGTAATCTTTCTTCACATTATTTAGTATATGATTGAGGTCAACCGGCTCAAAAGCTTCATCAGGACGCGACAGGCGTGAGTAACTAAGCAGATCATCAATTAATTGAGTCATGCGCTCGGTTGATTCACCAATATTCTTAAGAAATAAATCGAGTTTTTGATTATCGTCCTTAACCTTATCTAATAGTTTTACATAAGTTTGAATTTTGCGTAAAGGCTCCCGCAGGTCGTGGCTGGCGAGATAATTGAATGATTCGAGTTTTGAAATGATATAGTTGAGCTGGTTGTTCTTTTCTGAAAGTTCTTCCTGGCTTTTGTTTAGTTCAAGGGTGCGTTCCTGTACTTCCTGTTCCAGTTTAAGGCGATACCTTTCATCGCTTTTGCGTAAAGCTTCTTCTGCCTGCTGGCGTTCGTTAATATTGACAAAACTGGAGATAATAACAGCAGCCGTTTGCGTAACTACCTCAGCGAGTAGACGATCGTTTGGCGTAGCTTCACGGGCTTCGGTAAAATACATAGCAAAAGTTCCTACGGCTTTATTCTCAAAAGTCTTGATAGGAAAAGACCAGCATCCACGATAATTGTATTTCTCGGCAATATAAGTCCACTGCTTCCATAAGACATCTTTATATATATCAGGCGTAATAACCGGACGGCCCGTAGGTACTGCCAATCCGGAGGCAAGCGAATCCTCACCTATCACAAAGTTGTCCATCTCCTTTAAGTAATCTACAGGCATATTTCCGGCGCCTAATATCGGGTGCAGATATTTCATCTCCTCATCTGCCATATAAAAAGCAGTGCGGGCACCTGTTTCTTCGGTAACCAGCTTGGCTATGATATTGAGTGAGTCTGCCAACGTCTTGCCAGCAATAGCCGCCTGGAATGCCTCTTTCTGCCTGCGCATGCGCTCCTCGTTCATGTGCAGTTTTTCTTCTGTTTTCTTACGGGTGGTAATATCAAAAAAAGTAATCACTACGCCATTAATCTGGTCTTCGGTGGTACGGTAAGGTAACATCCGCATCGAATACGTCAGCCCTTCTTTGGTGGTTACTTCACGCTCAATCACCTTGAGCTTTCTTAATACAGTTTCGGCATCCTCTAGTAAATTATCTTCATTTAGTTTATTGGTTATATCGGTCAGTGGCCTGCCATAATCGCTCGGAATTAAATTGAAAATATTTCTGGCAGTCGGGGTAAATAAAGATACCCTGAAGCTGCGGTCGAGAAACAAGGTGCCTACATCAGCCGAGTTGATCAGATTCTGCAGGTTGTTGGCCGAAAGGGTAGATTCTTCAATCTTTACTTTCAGTTCCTGGTTTACGGTGCGCAACTCTTCATTAATTGATTGTAGCTCTTCCTTGCTTGTTTCCAGTTCTTCTGCTGACGAACGCAGCTCTTCATTCATAGCCTGCAATTCTTCATTGCTGGCTTTTAGTTCTTCCTGCTGAAATTCGTGTTGCTCGATGGCGCTTCTCAATTCTCCTTTCAGCCGTATCAATTGTTCTTCAAGGTGGCGTGAAATATTTTCGTTCGGAGAAACTAATACTTCTTTATGTTTTTCGTCTGGATTGTGGAGGCTGGATTCAAACAAAACCAATATAAAGCCCCGGGCGGTGTCTTCCTGACGTAATACAGGCCGTATATGCACATTTACCGTTTCAATGTTCAAATCTACTTTCACTTTTAAACCTCTCGCTTCAACGGCCTGTTTTTGTTGCACGGCCTGGTACAGAGCGGAACGAATTTCCAGCCGAAGTTCTTCTTTCAGCAACTTCAGCAGATTCTGCGTAATTTCACCTCCGCCTATTTGCAGGTACTTCCCTACTGTACCCGACAGATGCACAATATCATACTCTTCATTGATTACGAGGGAAGGTGGCGCATATTCTTCGAGAAGCCGATGGTGGAGGTCGCTGAAAGTAATGCGTTCCAATACTTTCTTTTCATGTTGCGTAGTTGGCGCGATACTCTGCCCTATGTTGAAAGAAGGCACCGTTTCTGGAACCGGATAAGACCTGACGTTTACCTCGCGGCTTTGATAGATATGCGCATCGCGGTTAAATAAGGCAAACAGGTCGCTTGCCCCGTCAACAGATTCAGAGGTGCCAAGAAACAGAAAGCCCCCTGGTCTTAACGCAAAATGAAACGTTTCCATCGTCCGTTCCTGCGCCACATGATTGAGGTAAATCAGTACGTTACGGCAACTTACTAAATCAAGGTGAGAGAAAGGCGGGTCTTTGATAAAATTATGGATGGCAAATAGTACCATCTCTCTTATTTCACGTCTGATACGGTATTGGTCGCCCTCCTTGTTGAAGAAACGTCTGAGGCGTTCAGGCGAAATATCAGCTGCATCATTAATGGTGTATAATCCTTCTCGGGCTATATTAATAGCTGTCTGGTCAATATCGGTCGCAAAAATCTGGACTTTCGGCGCGTCTATTACCCCCATTACTTTTTCAGCGCACAGCATGGCCAGCGAGTAGGCTTCTTCACCTGTGGCGCATCCTGCCACCCATATCCGCACCTGTTTCTCCGAATTTTTATTGGCAGTTATGCGGGGTATAATTTCTTGCTCCAATATGTCGAAAGGTCTTCTGTCTCTGAAAAAATTAGTAACCGAGATGAGTAAATCTTTTAAAAGTGCTGCGGTCTCATCGGCACTGTCTTTTAAAAAAGCAGCGTAAGAGGGCAAATCAGAAAAGTTACAGATATTGATTCGTCTTTCTATACGTCGTAATAAAGTCGGGCGTTTATAATTCGTAAAATCATGACCGGTGCGTAAACGCAAGTGACCAAAAATTTCGCGCAGCGCCATTTGCTGGCTTTCGCCTCGAGCTTCTGCCTCAACAGGAATATGCGTACTAATAAGACTTTTTCTGTAGGCAATGATTCTTTCAGGAATGGAAGTCACAGACAATACCTCATCTACCAGTTCGGTTGCAATGGCGTTACGAGGCATTTCGTTGAACTCTGCTTCACGCGGGTTTTGCACAAAAGCTACACCACCTTTTTCTTTGACACGCTTCAGTCCCATTGAACCATTGGCGCCTGTACCTGATAAAACCACACAAACGGCTCTTGGCCCGTGCGATTCGGCCAATGAGCGAAAGAAAATATCAACAGGCGCCCTGCGGTCTTCAACGTTAGTATTGGGTGAAACAGAAATAGAATCATCCTGCATAATTAAATGCTGGTTGGGAGGCACTATATAAGCTT
>CBIHRH010000278.1:0-6843 GCA_966212365.1 uncultured Emticicia sp.
ATTACCCAAGCCGTTGCAATGTTATTTGTATAAATACAATCAAAACTCTCGCTAAGTAATTTTGCCTTTAATGCTTCTTTGGCTTTTTGAGAAGGATTGCCATCCTTTAGTCCAAGCTTCTTTAATACTTTGTCCTGAAAATCTGAAGGCACATTCGCTGACTCCATCGGATATTTCGAAATTGGGCAAATCCGTTCAAAATCCTTTTCTAATGAACCATCGCCGAGCAATAATAAGTGCATAGACATCTGCTTTTTTTGAAAATATTGCATAATATTTAACAAAAAAATCTGTGCCCCAGCCCGGTTAGCATCGTGACTTATGAAAAGAATCTTCATTTGAGAATTGAGTGATTTATTGATTTTGTCTGAACTTTGATTTAGCGGTCAGCCGAGGCTGATTAAATGATTTTAATGAAATAAATTTCTTTATTAAAATCATTTTAATCACATAAATCAGGTAAATCAAAGTTCAAGACTATCAATCAATTATTAATAACCATTTTCTCAATCAAAAGCATGAGAATATGAATGACTTTAATATGAATTTCCTGAATACGATCAGCATAACCAAAATATGGTACAATAATTTCTACATCTGCAGTGCCTTTTAATTTGCCTCCATCTTTACCTGAGAAAATCACTACTTTCATGTCTTTTTCTCTGGCGGCCTGCACAGCATTGATAATATTTTTTGAATTACCGCTGGTACTGATACCTAAAAGCACATCACCACTATTACCTAAACCCTCAATAAATCTGGAAAAGACGTAATCAAATCCATAATCATTTCCGGTACAAGAAATGTGGCTTGGGTCTGAGATAGCAATCGCAGCCAATGAACGGCGATTCTCTCTATAACGGCCTGATAATTCTTCGGCAAAATGCATAGCATCACAATGTGAACCACCATTGCCACAAGAAATGATTTTTTTACCATGCTTTAAGGCAACTGCCATTAAAATAGCCACAGCCTCTATATTTTTTATATTTTCTTCCGACGAAATAAAATTATCAAGCACTTTTTGTGCTTCTTTTAACTCGCCTAGAATATCTGTCAAATTATCCATTGTATTAATTTTCATTTAAAAAAATTACCCACTTTTCAATCTGATTCTTTATATCAAAATTCAAAGCCCGGTTTTTCAATATTTCTTTGCTAATGATAGTTCCATTATTCTGTATTTTAATCATAGCCTCTGCTAAATCTTTTGGATTAAAGCTATCTACCACAATTCCCATACCTTCTTGCAGAAACTCAGAAATACCTCCGGAATTAAATCCGGCTATAGCTTTCTGCATAAAAGCAGCTTCAATCATAACCAAGGGGAATGGGTCTTCCCTTGCCAATAAAACGAATCCATCTGCTAAATTAAGATAATCGTAATATTCACCAGATTTTTCACCAACCTGAATAAAATTCAGTTTTTCAAGCTTGGTTCTTTGTTCTAAATAATGTAAAACACCAGTTTTCTTGATATTACCCAACCAAAGTAAATAAGTATTTTTAGGTAGATTTTCTAGTAAATCTAATGCTAAATCGTATCCCTTTCGCAAATTCATAGAACCCGACATTACCCAGATAAAAGCATCATTTGGAATATTTAATTTTTGTCTCAACTCCAAGGGATTTTGCTGAATTTTTACCTTTTCTGTATCTATAAATTCATGGAGTAAGACCGTAGTCTTATAACCCATTTGCTGAATCCGTTTTTCTACAATGGCTGAGCAGCAGATTATCTTTTCGGCATTATCAAATTGAAATCTGAAATCATCATAAACTATTTCATCATACACACTTACCAACTCGTGCACGTGTACATAGTATGGAATGTTCAGACTTTTGGCCAACCTTGCAAAGCGAGGCATCGTCAGTGTATTTAAATACCATTTATTAGCCTTAACTTGTTTCTGGATTTTTAAGATTCTTGATTCTTCAGGTGTTCGTTTAAATAGCTGATAATAAACGCCCTCATATATTTTATAAAGAAACCCTTGCTTTGCACTATTAATAAAAGTTATATCAGCAGTGGAATGATTCGCAAAAAGTTCGCCATTCTGGCAACTATAAATGATAGATTTTATTTTGCCCGACAGATGTTTTAGCAGATACCATAGCATCATTTCAGAACCTGTCCGCCCACCGGTAGGGGTTATAAAAAGAATGGTTTTCTGCTTCATTTAATTTTATAGAAAGTCGGTTTTTTAAATAATATTCTCCAAAAATATTGAGAAAAAATAGAAATAGTACCGGCAAATCTCTTCTGATTATATAAATCATTCAATGGATTTTTGAATTTCAGGATATTAAAAGAGATTTTCATCAGAAAAAAGATTGGAACCCATAACCAATAGTGCAACATCAAAAGAAGATAATGTAATGCCCCATACTGTTTACGTATCCAGACTAGGTTCGAAAGTTGAATCTGCTCGTCAAATCTATTAAAGTATGTATAGTTCTGAGCTTCTTCGTATCGCTCCGGTTTACTTCCCCATTCTTCATGAATAATCCCACAATCTTTAAATACCAGTTGCTTACCCAACTTTCCTAATCTATAACCCCATTCGGTATCTTCGCCATAAAGAAAAAAATCTTCGTCAAAGCCCCCTGTTTTTTCAAATCCCTCTCTTCTAACCATCAGAAAAGCGGCAGCAATATAATCCACCTGCTCTGGGTCGCTATATTTAGTATAGGGAATCAATTTATCCAGATATTTCCGGAAAGGTGGGGGAGTAATCCAGAAATCTCGTCGGAATGTAAAGGTATGATAAAATGCTCTGGGTGTAAGGTCAGGATAATATTGGTAAGCGCCTCCGGCAATGGCATCAGTTCTATTATCCAAATGTTCAACGCATTTATCAATAACTGCTTCAAATAATTTAGTATCAGAATTCAATAGCAGAAAATATCTGCCCTGAGCGTTTTTCATTCCCAGATTATTAGCTCTGCCAAACCCAGAATTATAACCCATCGGAATCCATCTTACCTCAGGAAAAAAACTCTTCACATAACCTTTGTCATCACCTTTTGATTGATTATCAACTATGATTATCTCATAGCTCACGCGCGTAGTATACTGCTTGATTGTTCTGATACAATCAACAATTAATTCAGGTGTACGATAATTAACTATAATGACAGATACATCAATCACTGATGAGGCCGATTTGATTTAAAATAGATAAACAGACTTAATTAAAGCGTTGCGTTTACGATTCTGGAAATTCGTTCAACGTCTTCCAAATCTAAGTCATAATACAAAGGTAATGATAATGCTGCCACAGACATTTTTTCAGAAACGGGGCATGGATTATAAAAATCCAGATATGGAAGTTGATTTAATGATGGATAAAAATAGCGTCGTGGAACAATACCTTCTTTTTTCAAGGCTTTTGTTACCTCTATCAATTTTTGCTCTGATGGAAGCATGATTGGGTAGTAAGCATAATTATACACAAACCCTTCTATATCCTGTTTAGGCTGTTTTAACTTGCTCCAATCTAATAATTCGTCATACTTTTCAGAAATAACCTTTCTTTTTTCTATAATATCAGCCACTCTTGGTAGATTACATAAGCCCATGGCCGCATGAAACTCTGAGTTTTTGGCATTGATGCCAATCATGTAGTAATCATCATTTTTATGTCCGAAACTTCTATAATGCGCCAATGTTTTTACCAATTCATCGTCTTTGCAAATAACACAGCCACCCTCTATGGTATGAAAAACCTTGGTAGCATGGAAACTACAAGTAGTTACATCGCCAAAAGAAAGTACTGATTTATCAAAATAAGTTGCACCAAAGCAGTGTGCTCCATCATAAATAACTTTCAGATTATATTTTTTAGCAATTTTTTCAATTTTCTCTACATCACATGGCCTGCCGTAAACATGAGTTGCCATTATAGCCGAAGTCTTGTCGGTAATAGCTTGTTCAATCAGATTGGCATCAATATTATATGTATCTGCTTCAATATCTACGAAAACCGGCTTTACATTCTCCCACAAAATTGAAGTAGTTGTAGCGCAATATGAGAAAGGAGTTGTGATGATTTCGCCCTTCAAATCAAGAGCTTTGATGGCAATTTGTAGGGCAATAGTGCCATTGGTAACATACAAGAGGTTTTTTACCCCTAAATAGTCTTTTAATTTATCTTCTAATTCACGAACCAAAGGCCCGTTATTAGTCAACCATGTATTTTCCCAAATACCTTTTATCTTATCCTGGTATTCCTCAAAAGGTGGTAAAAAAGATTTAGTTACGTTTATCACTATGTTGAAACAAATGGTTTAGACCAATGAAGGGAATGAACCTAATCAAATCTTATTTAAGACCTAAAGAATCTTTTTGGGTTAAATGAGAGTTTTAGAGCAGGTTCTAAAAATGTGATTTGCAAATGTAGTTAATATCTGAAAATAATGAAGATGATTTTCAGAATCGTTTAGCATGATTTATATCATTTTAATGCTGAACCGCATTTCTTATACCAAACCATCAACTTTCCAGGTCTTCACAGGTATATGTACCGGACGAATGGCACCAGGCCATTTACCATACCAACTGGTGCCCTCCCGGAAATCAGCCACATCAAAACTAATAGCATCCTCCATAAAGAAAACCGGGTCTGAAGTATCTTTTACTATCATCACAGAGATGTAATAAGAACCATCATTCAGGAAGTTACCTGGAATTTCCAGTAAGCCCTTAATGAGACCTTTAGAGAAAGTTTTAGATTGACTACCTACATTGAATACACACTCACCAGTCATATTATATAAAAAGACACTTAAGTTCAGGTTAGCAGTTTCCAGCATATTCCAGAATTCAAAACTTATTTTCAACGGAGTACGCACGTCAATATTTTTACTGCCATTTACAAGTTCCGGTAAAACTTCAATATGTTTAACTCTTACGTAATCATTACCCGGTGCGCCATCTGGTGTTTCCCAATTCTGGCTTAATTGGAATTTTGAAATACTGGTCATGTAATCATGTAATACTTCACCAACTTCGCCATACTTTACCAGATTCCCTTTTTGAAGAAAGGCAGCTTTATTACAAAGACCCTGAATAGCTGTAGCATTATGGCTTACGAAAAGTACCGTTCTACCACCATTTGACACATCTTTCATTTTGCCCAGGCACTTTTTCTGAAATTCAGAATCACCTACAGCCAATACCTCATCAACGATTAATATTTCAGGCTCCAAATGTGCAGCGATGGCAAAACCCAAACGAACATACATACCTGATGAATAACGTTTTACGGGAGTATCCAGAAATTTTTCGATTCCTGCAAAATCAACAATTTCATCAAATTGTTTTCTGATTTCATCCTGGCGCATCCCGAGAATTGCACCATTCAGAAATATATTTTCTCTTCCGGTAAGCTCTGGGTGAAAACCAGTTCCAACCTCCAGCAAACTAGCCATTCTGCCTCTTACCTTTACTTCTCCATGTGTTGGTTCAGTAATTCTACTCAATATTTTTAACAATGTAGATTTCCCTGCACCATTTGAGCCTACAATCCCAACTCTATCACCCTGCTCAATATCAAAACTTACACTTTTCAATGCCCAGAAAACCTCTTTGGTTTCTTGTTCATCTTTACTGGTAAAAAACTCCTGTACAAAGCCAGTCAGGGTTTCTTTAAAATTCTGATACTTTTTCTTCTTATGACTAAGTATATATTTTTTAGAGATATTTTTTATAGAAATTGCTTTCATGCGAAATGCCACTCAGGGGTACAATATTAGATATAATCGACAAAGGAGTTTTCGTTCTTACGGAAAAACCAGATTGCAAAGATGACTGAAATAGTTACAAATACAAGGGTTGGTATTAAACTTTGCCAATTAAAAGGGGCGTAGTCGCCCAATAAAGACCAGCGAAGGCCATCGATTGTGCCTACAACCGGATTTAGATTATAGTAAGGATACCACCAGGCATCTTTTTGTTGTTCACTTGTATACCCTACAGGAGAGATAAAATAACCAAATTGCACAACAAAAGGAATAATCTGGGCAATATCGCGATACTTTACATTTAAGACCGAGGCAATCAAGCCAAAGCCAAAGGCACCCAAATAGGCCAACAACATAAATAACGGTGCGAACACGATGTGCCAGTTAGGGACAAAATGATAGTAGATGCAGAAAACAAAAAACATAGCAAAGGCTATCAATGCATCTAAAAGCCCCACCAGAAGCGAGCTGAAAGGTATAATAATCCGCGGAAAATAAACTTTTGAAACCAGATTGCTATTGCCAACTATGCTATTGCTGATTTGTGATAGACATTGAGAAAAGAATAACCAGATAATTACGCCAGGTATTACAATAATCATGTAGGGTAGGGAAGCATCTACTTCCATTTTTGCTATTTTCCCAAAGGCGAAGGTCATGACTAATGCTGTCAATAATGGCCGAAAAACTGCCCAGGCTATGCCTAAGACAGTTTGTTTATAGCGAACCATTACGTCGCGCTTACCTAATATCCAGAATAATTCTCTTTGCCGCCAGACCTCTCTCCAATAATGTAGTGCTGATTTCCCTGCCTTAATTACTATTTCGTTCTCCGATTTTTTCATTCACAAATCTAATTCTTTCAGACAAAAATAAAACTTTAATCTTAGCTCACCAATTCCTGGTAGGTTCTACGTACAATGATGAATACCAGACAAACAAAGAAACCAAGAAATGCCCCAAGTTTAGTACTTCCACCAACAGTATAATCTTTACGCAATAAAGGCAGACGAACTGGTTGAAGCAAAGTAAATAATGGAGTCTGATGTATCAAAAGCATGCGCAGGTTTTCTACAGTTGCCATTTGCGTATAGTATT
>CBIHRH010000279.1:0-6839 GCA_966212365.1 uncultured Emticicia sp.
GAAGCCCACTAAGTAGTGCTGTTCTCATAGATCGGGTTAATAGTAAAATAGATAGGTAAAGTATTGTATTATATCAAAAGTACAAAAAAATCTTCTTAAAGCAATTGATGCACATCAGCGTGTAGACCATCCTAATAAAAGCTCTGATAACAAAGCATTATGAATGGATAAACAAGCTTCATGAAAAAATATCAGAAAAAACTTGCGCAACCGAAGAGTTGCATATATATTTGCAACCGATTAGTTGCATTAATAATTAGATTGATATGAGAAGAGATGTTTTTCAGGCGATAGCCGACCCCACAAGAAGAGAAATCATTGGCGTAGTAGCCAAACAATCATTAAACCTGAATTCGGTGGCCGAAACCTTTGACATCAGTCGTCAGGCGGTTTCAAAGCATATTAAAATACTGACAGAATGCGGGCTCATTGTTATTCAGAAACAAGGCAGAGAGAATTATTGTATAGCAAGGCTGGAGAAATTGAGCGAGGTAGCCAACTGGGTAGAACAATACAAACAGGTATGGGATCACAAGTTTGATGCATTGGATAATCTGTTATACAAACTACAGCAGCAAAAGCATGATACTGAAAAGGACAAGGCATAAGGCAGTTTTACTCATAGTTTTTTAAAGACAATTAAACATAAAACTTTTTCACTGATGGAAAACGAACAAAAAATTACTCCATTCTTATGGTTTAATGGCAATATTGAAGAGGCTATTAACCTATATACTTCTGTATTCAAGAATACTAAGGTATACTTTGCAAATAAAGTAGGGGATAAAATAATGCATGCCAGATTTCAGTTGGAGGGGCAGGATTTTATGGCATTTGACGGTGGCCCTCATTACTCGTTCACACCTGCTATCTCAATGTTTGTAAATTGTCATACACAGGAAGAAGTGGATTATTATTGGGAAAAACTCATTGTCGATGGTGGTAAGCCGAGCAGATGTGGCTGGTTGGAAGATAAATTCGGTTTGTCGTGGCAGATTATCCCTACAGCTTTAGGCCAGTTGATGAACGACCCTGATCCTGTAAAATCAAGGAATGTAGTGAATGCTATGTTGCAAATGGATAAAATTGATATTCAGCAATTGAAAGATGCTTACGAGAAGGAGTAGGCTAAACTTCTGCCTTCGACTCCGCTCAGGCACCGCCTTACGCGCATTAAAAATTGGCTTAATTGCGCCCTGCCCGGTGCCTGTGAGCGGAGTCGAAGGCCGTGCATAGCCAATACTCCAATCTAAAATTAACATTTATTCATAAATTATCCATTCACAATTAAACAAATAATGATTATGAAAAGTAAGAATGAAACTAAGATTGTCGGAGAATCAGGCAAACAGGAAATTATTATCACACGTGAATTTGAAGCACCAAGAGAATTGGTATTTAAAGCATATACCGACCCTGAATTATTAAAACTATGGCTTGGTCCAAAAGGGTATGAAATGCACGTTGATAAATTTGATGCCAGAAGTGGCGGAGAGTACAGATATATTCATATCGGCAAAAAAGGCGAGGAATATGGATTCAGAGGGGTATTTCATGACATTAGCGAGCCGGAAGTAATTACTCAAACCTTTGAATTTGAGGGTGCAAAAGGACATGTGTCTTTAGAAAAAGCTACTTTTGAAGCACTTCCAGGCAATAGAACGAGAGTGACGGGTCTCTCGGTCTTCCAGTCTGTAGCCGATAGAGATATGATGCTTCAATCGAATATGGAAACCGGCGTAAGAGAGGGATACGAACGCCTGGATGAAATATTAGAGAAAGGATTGGTGAAGTAAAAAAGTAAGGTTAAATCTGTGTACATAGAAACGCACGTGTGCCAAGCAAAAACATCCGATGTTTTTTTATTATTTTAGAAAATAACTACCTTTGGCACTCAAAATACTATTATGGCATTAGCGTAGAAGCCTCTACGTACACAGATTTAAAACTTACACATCATGGCATACGGATTACTTAAAGGTAAAAAAGGTATTATTTCGGGTGCATTAGACGAAAAATCTATTGCATGGAAAGTTGCACTGAAAGCAAAAGAAGAAGGTGCGTCTATCGTTTTAACAAATGCCCCTATTGCGATGCGCATGGGCGAAATCAAGAAATTAGCCGAAGCCTGTGAGGCAGAAATTATTCCGGCAGATGCAACAGTGGTTGAAGAGATTGAAAATCTTTACACGAAATCAATGGACGTTTTGGGTGGAAAAGTAGACTTCGTATTGCACTCAATCGGTATGTCGCCTAATATCCGTAAAGGCAAAGCTTACGGCGATTTGAACTACGACTGGTTTATGAAAAGTGTAGATGTTTCTGCTTTATCTTTTCATAAATTCTTACAGGTTGCTGAGAAACTAGATGCCATCAACGAGTGGGGTTCTGTAGTTGGTTTGACTTATATGGCCGCTCAACGCACGTTCCCGTTCTATACTGATATGGCAGAGGCCAAAGCGATGTTAGAATCAATTGCACGTAGCTATGGCTACCGTTATGGTAAACTGAAAAAAGTACGTGTAAACACCGTTTCACAATCCCCTACTAAAACAACAGCAGGTACAGGTATCGGTGGTTTTGATAAATTCTACGATTTTGCTGATAAAATTGCGCCATTGGGCAATGCTTCCGCAGATGATTGTGCAGATTATGTAATCACCCTTTTCTCTGACCTTACCAAAATGGTGACAATGCAAAATCTTTTCCATGACGGTTTTTTTGTACACACCGGTATTTCAGAAGATTTATTGGTTTTTTTATATTAATTTCTATAACTCATATAAAATAAAAAGAGGCACCGCGCGGGTCCTCTTTTAATTTTCATTGAATTTTCCTAAACCAGATGTCAGCGAATGAATTCGCCGTCTAAGATAACAAAGGTATTTTTTGCATATATCGCCGGACTTAAGTCCGGCTTGCATATAAATTATTCCTTTGTTACTTTAGCCACCGAATTTATTCGGTGAACGCGCGGTCAGCTTTTTATTTCTTCAACTCCCCATCAACCAGTCTCCAGATACTAAGCGGATTATCGTTTTTCAATTCATCAGGCAATAAGGCATCAGGAAAATCCTGAAAACTTACCGGACGGGTAAAACGGGTAATTGCCCCCGTACCTACCGAAGTAGAGCGGGAATCAGTAGTAGCCGGGAATGGCCCGCCATGCACCATTGCATAACCTACTTCTACACCTGTTGGCAATCCATTAATAATTAATCTACCTACCTTTTGCTCCAGAATATCCAGTAGTTCGCTATATTCTTCCAGATCTTCTGCTGTACCATGCACGGTAGCTGTCAGGTGGCCTGTCAGGTTTTGTGCAGCTATCAGAATCTCTTCTTTGGTATTCGCTTCTACAATCAGGCTGGTAGGACCGAAAATTTCCTCAGCTAAATCTGGTTGAGCATTCCATGATTCTATATCAGTATGCAGAATCACAGGTTCTACAGCTGTAAAGCCTTCCGGTGCTTTGCCTACTCCTATCACTTTGGTATATTGTTTCGAATGTTCGGTTCCTCTCACATAAGCATCCCGGATTCCTGGTGTAAGCATTACACCTCCCTGTGTATCCGGTGCATTTTTTTCTATTTCATCAATAAAATCTTTGTCATTCTGCAAAAACAAAATACCCGGATTAGTGCAGAACTGTCCAACACCTAAGGTTACAGAAGACAAATAAGAATTTGCAATTGCCCGGCCTTTTTCAGCCAATATCTTAGGCAATACAAATACCGGGTTTATGCTACCCATTTCAGCATATACAGGAATCGGCTCAGGACGACTCACAGCGGCATCAAACAACGCTTTACCACCTCTTAACGAACCAGTAAAACCAATTGCTTTTACCGCAGGGTGTTTTACCAATGCCATTCCTATTTCGTGACCATCATCAAATAACATCGAAAATACCCCATCAGGCATACCAGTGGCTTCTGCTGCTTTTTGGACAGCTTTAGCTACTAATTCAGAAGTCCCCAAATGAGCTGGATGTGCTTTAACAATCACCGGACAACCTGCAGCAAATGCCGAGGTGGTATCTCCACCAGCTACTGAAAACGCTAACGGAAAGTTACTTGCACCAAAAACACCAACAACTCCTAATGGGCGCTCCATTGAACGCAAATCAACACGAGGGAGAGGTTGGCGGTCAGGCATCCCCGGGTCAATACGGGCATTTACCCATGAGCCCTCACGTAAAAGTTTGGCATACAAGCGCAATTGTCCTGTAGTCCTGCCTCTTTCGCCTACGGCTCTGCCTTGTGGCAAGCCAGATTCTAAGGTATATCTTTCTAATAAGGTATCACCCAGATTTTCTATTTCTTCAGCAATTTTTTCCAGGAAATTAGCTTTCTCAAAGCCTGATTTCTTACGATAGACCTGAAAAGCTTTTTCTGCCTTTTCGGCTGCATAGTCGAGTTCTTCAAGCGTAGCTTTAAAGAAAAGTGGTGCTAAGGTCTCTCCTGTAGCCGGGTTTATACTTTGTATGGCAACCGTACCTTCTGAAAAGGTCTCGAAACCAATGATATTTCTTCCTGTGAGTTGCATGTCAGGGTTATTATGAACGAATCGCTGTTGTCTTCGTTACTGAGTCTTGATTTGTTTTATTTTGTTTCTACTGTATTTACCAAAGTACCTATGCCCTCAATTGTGATTCTGATTTCGTCGCCTACCTCTAATGTGAAATCATCCGGAGGTACAATACCCGTACCTGTCATCAGGAAGCAACCATGAGGGAAAGAAGTTTCACGGAACAGGAACTCAACCAGTTCGGTATGTTTGCGCTTCATCCGATTGATAGCGATGAAATCGGTAAAGTATGGCAGATCATAACGGATAATTTCAAGTTTAATCTGGGTTTCTGAAATAATAGGTTCATCCAGAATGGTAATACATGGCCCTATGGCCGTACTTTTATCATACGACTTCGCTTGAGGCAGATATAAAGGATTTTCACCTTCTATATCTCTTGAACTCATATCATTACCACAAGTATAACCCGAAATCTGACCTTTTGAATTGACAAACAAGGTTAATTCAGGCTCTGGTACATTCCATTTAGAATCTTTACGGATTCTTACTTTTTGCCCGGAACCTACTACACGGTGTGGCGTAGACTTAAAGAAAAGTTCCGGACGTTCGGCATCATATACTCTATCATAAAAATTATCTCCACCAGCCTTTTTCGACTCTTCCATACGGGCGTCTCTGCTTCGCATATAAGTAACACCCGATGCCCATACCTCCTGCGACTGTATAGGGGCCTGTAAGCTATTGTCAATCAATGATTTGTACTCAGGCACGGGCGAAAGCAACTGTATTTCTCGTTGCAATTCAAAGAATAAATCTTCACGATTAATAAATAAATCCCAGTCCTGATGGCGCGAAAGGAAGTATTGGTTTTGGTATTCGATAACGAATCCTTGCAAAGTTTTGTAGGCTTTCATTGAGCGGCACAATATTTTTTTCAATATTAGGGAAAAAGACCCATATACGTACAATCTGAGTCTATATTTATGTGGCTTTTTTTATTGTAATTAATCAAACGCTAAAAGAGATAATAATTTATCGGGATTCAATTAAAAAAATATTCATCTGCCTAAAGCATTCAGGTTAATTGATTTAACTAACATAAGTATTTATTTGTTGCAAATTTTATTAAAAAGTAACAATTAAACAATGAGGCCCTATTCTATTCCATATTACTCTGAAATATGGAATAAGTACTATAGAAACTGTTTGAACATAACAAGATTAATTCAAACAGTTTCTACGAATATTTGTCTTAACTTAGCAGCAGGAAATTCTAATACGCTTTATGTTTAAAAAACTACTCTTCATCTGTTGTTTTGTAACCCTTACAAATGCTTGTTATTCGCAGGCTTTTACCTACTATCCTTTCAATTCCATTTTCTCGATAGGCAGTAATCCGAATAAACCGGTGTGGATAGATGCCAGATTTCAGATGAATTCTTATTTTTCCTCCTTAAGTACAGAGATTGCGCCAATGGTGAATCTGACGAAAGGGAAAGCCAAATTGTATATCGGAGTAGGCATAAAGGCCAATTTCCTGAATTATCTGAATACTGACCCACAAAAAAGAGCCCCGTTAGAAGGCTATTGTTTTAATCTGGGCGTGCGCGTTTCACCTTTCGAAAAAGTACCACAATTTCAGGGAGTCTTTGAACTATCTCCTTATGCTAATAAACAATTTGATTTAGGAATCTTCCGGGCCAATTTAGGTATTGCCTATGTATTTATGAAAAAGAAGAAAGTGGAATGATTTAAGATTTTAATAAATAGTTTGTTAAACGCTCTATTAACGTTCTATGAGTAGTTTCTGATATTTTACCCAATACTCCTCTGATTTGTTCCTGAGTTACTACAGCAAGAAAACTAAGTCTGATAAGCGACGTTTGTCTTAAGCGGTTCTGTGGTGTCGGTTCTATTATTTCATCAAAATCTTTAATTTCTTGATGCAGTTGAGTCGATAATCCGCAAACCAAAAAATCCTCAAATTTTGGAAGTTTTTTTAGCAAAACTATAGGGCGATTTTTTACTTCTCCATCTGATTGAGGAATACCTGCCAAAACGATATCACCTTGATTCATTATCAAAATTAGGGTTTAATTCGAGACAATCTTCTAAAGTATATTCTGGCTCATCTGTTCCATAAGCTCTATTTAATCCTTGTGCAGAAAGCTTAAAAAAGTCTTCTTTTTGCTCATTCACCAATAATTCAGATTCGTGTTCTTTTATCCACTTTGCTACCTTTTTCTGCTCTTGAAGTGACAAAGTTTTGAATAAAGTTATTAAAGCACTTGATGCCGTCATAATTC
>CBIHRH010000280.1:0-6827 GCA_966212365.1 uncultured Emticicia sp.
CGAGTGCCCACCCTCACGTGTCAGGTCATATTCTGAGCCATGTTTGTCGAAGTTCGTTCCATAATCAATCAATTCCTGAATACGGTCGGGGCCTTCAGTTACCACTATCTCTACAGTTTTGCGGTCGCAAAGCCCATCTCCGGCAATAAGCGTATCGCTGATATGTTTTTCAAAAGAATCGGTTTCAGGATCAAAAACAGCGGCTATACCACCTTGAGCGTATTTAGTATTGGTTTCATCGGCGTTTACTTTCGTCAGAATCAATACCTTTCCTTTGGCTGCTGCTTTGAGTGCAAAACTCAAGCCTGCAATGCCGGAACCTATCACTAAAAAATCTACTTTTTGCATGAGATAAAATTTGAATACTTTTCAATAAAGGTATCAAAAACGGTCTTTAAATTACTCAAATTAGGAGTGTTAACGCCTTAGTGAAATCAATTATAGCTTTTAATATATCGTCCCTACGGGACTTAGTGCTCATGTTATTTCACTCTTACCTACCAATATAAAATCCCTACGAGATACTTAAATAATGTTTTTAGTCCCATCGGGACGATATATTGGTAGAAAATCAAATACTTTTAGAGTTCAATATCCCGACTGGGCGTCCCTGCAGGGATAATATATTCTAATGCATATAATAATTTCATCTGACAAGTATATATCAATTATTCAGTTTCACAAAACCTCCGTCAATCAGGTAATCGCAGCCTGTGATAAACCCGGCTTCATCAGAACATAGATATACAGCCAATGAACCGATTTCTTCCGGTTTTGCCATTCTACCAATCGGTTGAGTTTTTGAAAGTTTATCAAACATTTCTTTTTCTTTACCAGGATACGTCTTTTTCAGGAATCCATCTACAAAAGGCGTATGCACACGGGCAGGAGAAATGCTATTGCAACGGATATTATGCTTTAAGTAATCCTTAGCCACTTGTAAGGTCATGGTATAAATAGCTCCTTTACTCATCGAATAGGCGAATCTATCAGGTATACCTACAGTAGCAGCAATAGAAGCAATATTAAGAATTACCCCGCCGCCTTTGGCTCTGAAATGTGGGATAACCGCTTGCAGACAGTTGAAAGTGCCTTTTACATTCACATTAAATACCTTGTCAAAGTCTTCTTCTGAGGTAGTTTCAACTGTACCTATATGGGCGATACCGGCATTATTTACAATAATATCAATGGTATTTTCTTTGGCTATTTTGTCAATGGCTTTTTTTACTTCTTTTTGCTTCGATACATCTACCTGATGAAAGTAGGCTTCGCCACCGTTGGCATTAATCAGGTCGGCTTCGCGTTCTGCCTGATCAATATTCAGTTCAAATATATGTACTGCTGCTCCTTGTTTGGCAAAAAGTCTGGAAATCGAAAGGCCTATGCCGCTTGCACCTCCGGTTACGATGGCTACTTTATTATCAAGACGAAACATTTTACGGAAAATTAATAGATTAAATTTGCTGACTAATACTTGAAAATTTCGTCAAAATTAGCAGTCAATTCTGTAAGTAAAAATATTTCTAAATACATTTGTCAAAATGATAGATGTATTTGCCTTTTATATTCCATCGTAACAATTGTATTTCTAATAAAATATTATTTGAAAAGGACTTATGAAAATTCAATTCTACGGAGCAGCGCAACGTGTAACCGGAAGCAAACACCTGATTACTACTCAAAAAGGAACAAAAATTCTGCTTGATTGCGGCTTATTTCAGGGTATTAATACCTCTGACCTGAATTTGCAGTTTGGTTTCGACCCCAAAGAGATTGATATTTTAGTGCTAAGCCACGCACATATAGACCATACAGGTTTGGTGCCAAGATTAGTAAAAAAGGGTTTTACCGGAGAGATATATTCTACCCATGCCACCAAGGATTTGTGCGATATCATGTTGTACGATTCGGCCTATATACAAGAGAAAGACCTGGAGAGAGTCAATGAAAGAAGAAAGAAACGTGGCGAGCCACTTTTAGAACTTCTGTATGGCGAAGAAGATGTAAAAAATGCATTGGCCTTATTTAAAACAGTAGATTATCATACCCCGTTTTACTTAGAGCCAGGAGTAAAAGCCGAATATTATGATACCGGACATATTTTAGGTAGTGCAGGGATCTATCTGACCTTTGATGAAGAGGCAGGAACTAAGACTCTATTCTTTACTGGTGATGTAGGCCGACCTAATGATAAAATACTCCGTAGCCCGGAAGCATTTCCACAGGCTGATTATGTCATTTGTGAATCGACTTATGGCGATAGATTACATGAGCCGGAAATTGATATGAAAGCCCACCTGCTTCAGATTGTACATGATACTTGTGTAGTTCGCAGAGGGAAACTGATTATTCCTGCGTTTGCAGTTGACCGTACGCAGGAGTTAGTCTATGCACTAGACCAACTGGAAAATGAGGGGAGATTACCTAAAATACAGGTTTATGTAGATAGTCCACTTTCGGTAAAGGCTACAATGGCGATGAAACGCAATGAAGATTGCTTTAATCCGGAGATTCTGGATTATATCAAACATGATGGAGATGCCTTTGGCTTTGATAATTTACATTATATAAGCGAGGTCAATCAATCGAAAGCTTTAAACTCATTTAAGGAGCCCTGTATCATTATTTCTGCTTCGGGAATGGCTGAGGCCGGAAGAATAAAGCATCATATTGCCAATAATGTCGAAAATCCTCATAATACTATATTATTGGTAGGTTACTGCTCACCCGAAAGTTTAGGTGCAGCCTTAAAAGCACGCCCTGAACATGTAAAAATATTTGGCGAGGTACACAGAGTAAATGCTAAGATAGAAGTGATGGATTCGTTCTCTGCCCATGCAGATTATTCAGAACTGATAGCTTATCTGGGCTGCCAGGATACTTCAAAAGTAAAAACACTATTTCTGGTGCATGGAGAATTACCTACGCAACTGGCATTTAAAAACCGCTTATTGTTGGCCGGTTTCAAAAATATTCTGATACCTGCCCAGGGCGAAGGATTCGAACTATAGAAACATACACAAAAGAAAAAACTATATATGAACCTGTTTAAACGGGTTCTCTGCTTACTCTATCGGGAAAAGCCATGCTTTGCCATGAATTTTTCTCGAATAGAGAAATTAATCATAGCTTTGTATAAAAATTTCGGGTGTTGATAGATTATTGACATCTTTGCACTTCATTGGCTATTATTAATAGGTCTAAAAAATTTTCAAATGAAAATCGCCATTCACGGCCGAAAATTCAATGTAGAGTCTGTACCGTATGTACAGCAGGTTTTTGATGAATTACAAAAATATAAAGTTGAAATTCAGTTATCAGATACCTTTAAACGTGTTTTGCTGCAATCGGGCATTCATATGCATTGCAAGAATGTCTACACTACTTCTCAGGAAATTTTCAATGCGGATATTGCATTCAGCCTTGGTGGAGACGGTACTTTTCTTGAAACACTCTCGCATGTTGGTAAAAGAGAGATTCCGGTACTCGGTTTTAATTTCGGAAGATTAGGCTTTTTAGCTGCCATCTCATACGAGCAAATTGAAGCGACAATTGCTCAATTAGTGAACGGACAATATGATATTGATGAGCGAACAATGCTTTCGGCCTCTTCTGAAACAGAATTGTTTGAAGAGGGCATGAATTTTGCACTAAATGAAGTAGCCATTTCCAAAACAGATACCTCTTCGATGATTGTGGTACATGCTTATATCAACGGCGAGTTTCTGAATACCTATTGGGCTGATGGGTTGATGGTTGCTACCGCTACCGGCTCGACAGGGTATTCGTTAAGTTGTGGGGGGCCATTGGTAATGCCGCATTCGGCCAATTTTATCATTACGCCTATTTGTCCGCACAATCTGTTCGTAAGGCCCATGATCGTATCAGATGATAGCATCATTTCTCTGAAAGTAGAAAGCCGCAGTAATAATTATCTGGTTTCAATGGACTCAAGAGCCAAAATTATTGCTTCAGAAGAAGAGGCCACTATCACTGTAAGAAAGGAGGTTTTCAAGGCAAGAATGATACGAATGGACGGCAATAATTTTTTAAATACACTAAGAAATAAACTAAAGTGGGGGGTAGATGCCCGCAACTGATAATAAAACTTTTAATCTTACGTTAAATAATTCAGACTAACATTGCTATTCCATTATGAAATTTTTAGACTTCAAAGGAGCATTATTAAAGATTGTATTTTGTTTTTCTTTGGTAATTTTGATTACCGATGAAAGCTTCGCGCAAGGGGGGATGTTCAGCAAAAAAAATAAAATCAATCAGTACTCGTCGATTAGCATTGGGGGAGGCTCATCACATTATTTTGGTGATTTAGCTCCATACACTACTTTTTATTATAGTTTATATACCAATGTTCGTTGGAATGCAACTATTAACTATAGCCGTCAGTTTACTCCTCAGTTTGCGGCCAGAGTAAGTTTTACCTGGGCAAGACTCATGGGAGACGATTATACTTATGGTCAAAGAAATCCGGATAGACTTTATGGGTATTATCTAAGAAACCTGCATTTCAGAAATGATGTTAAGGAATTTGCCCTTACAGGAGTGTTTAATCTTTTACCCCAAACTGGTAAAGGTCAGCAAGGCAGAAGAGGTTTTATGCCATATGCATTATTAGGAATAGGTTTTTATGGACATTCTCCTAAAGCAAGAGACGTAGCTTCTGTTGATCCTACTACAGGAGAGGTAACTTTAGGTGGATGGTTAAATCTGAAAGAGTTGCAAACCTCAGGTCAGGGAGTTATACCTGAACAACCTAAGTCTTATTCTCTTTTACAACCCGTATTCCCGGTGGGCTTGGGTATAAAATTAAAACTTACTGAAAAACTAGACCTTAACCTGGAAGGAGGTCTTAGAATAACACCATTTGATTATCTGGATGATGTTGGCTACTCAAAATATCCTAATCCAACGGTTTTAGCGGCTACCTCTCCAACTGGGGCACTTCTTTCTTACAGAGCAGGAGAAAATATTTCTGCTCGGACAGGGGAAGATAGAACACCCATATTTGTCGACATTATGAATAATCGATATAATCTGGCTGGTGCTAATGTGCAACCAAGTACGACGGCAGATCAAATTTTGGGGTACTCTCAAAATTCAGATAGAGGAACTTCAAGATGGGACAGCTATTTTGTAACCCAGATTACTATCAGTTATATCATCGGAAGTTCGGTTAAATGTCCACCAATTAAATAAAACTATAAACCTCATTAATTAATAGTTTATTCGATTTTTTTGTGAAAAAAAGCCTTTTTCTGATTTTATTAATTGGTGCGTTGCCCAAACTGCAAGCCCAGATGTGGGAGGTAGGTGCAGGCTTAGGTGGCATGAACTATAAAGGCGATGTACTGCCTAAATATAAGCCATTAGTAGTAGGCCCCGGAGCCAACATATTTGCCAGAATGAACTGGAGCCGCTCGCTTTCGTTGAAAGCCATTGGAGTGATGGTTAAAATTCAGGGAAACGACGCTGATATGAATGATCCATATCATAGAATAAGAGGCAATAGCTTTAACGCAACTATTTTTGAAGCAGGAGGGCAGATAGAATACAATTTTCTGAATTTCAGAACAAACGCTTCTCGTATTGTCAATAACTGGACACCTTATGTATTTGGTGGCGGGGCTGTAACTATGAGAAGTACCAAATATCTCTTACAGAACCTGATAGATACAGGTAATGGTTTTGTTTTCAATGGCACTACGCCAGGTAGTAGCAGTACCCGTATCAATTCCTGGATTTTAGGAATAGGCTTTAAGAAAGAATTAAATGCCCGATGGAACTGGGGGATGGAGTTTGGTACCCGATGGATTAACGATGATTTTCTTGATGGGTTTGGGTATTATAAAAATGGTACTTATGATAATGACCCTCTTCCGGCCGCTGTTACAGATTTCGTTATATTGAACCGCAAACGTAGCGTGCCCGGCACCCGGGCAAAAGATATGTATTATTATACCAATATCTCAATCAGCTATTTATTCTACAAAGTACACTGCCCGCCAAGAAGATAATCAATCTCTTTTACGCTTAGATGCGAAAGATTCTGCTGTTTTTTGTTAAAAAATATTAACAAAAGTCTACAAATCTGTAAAAACTTATCAAACAAAGTTCTTTTTTCCTAACTTTGCAATCCTTTTTATTAATTAGCATCATTGTTGGTTAATTACTCATCAATTGATAATAGGTTTTTACGTGAAAGAAAACATTAATTTAAGCAATTTACCTAAACACATAGCCGTTATTATGGATGGTAACGGGCGCTGGGCTAAAAAACAGGGTGCGATGCGCATATTCGGCCATCATCACGGTATAAAGTCTGTAAGAGAGACCGTAGAAGGCTGTGTGGAACTGGGCGTAAAATACCTGACACTCTATACGTTTTCAACCGAAAACTGGAATCGCCCAAAGCTCGAAGTAGAAGGTATCATGCAGTTGCTTATTAAAACAATTGGAGAAGAAGTACCCGACCTGAATAAAAACAATGTTCGCCTGAAAGCTATTGGCGATATAGACTCACTACCCAAGTCTGCTCGAAAAACATTACAGGACTCTATAGATCTGACAAAGAATAATACCGGACTTACCTTAACCCTGGCTCTTAGCTATAGTGGTAAGTGGGAAATTGTAGAAGTAACCAAAAAAATTGCTCAGCAGGTAAAATCAGGAGCATTAGCCATTGAAAATATAACAGAAGAGGTGTTTTCTTCATTTTTAGCAACTGAAGATGCACCAGATGTAGATTTGATGATTCGCACTGGCGGCGACCATCGCATCAGTAATTATCTACTCTGGCAATTAGC
>CBIHRH010000281.1:0-6820 GCA_966212365.1 uncultured Emticicia sp.
TTCACCAAAACCGTACCTGCTTCTGTTCCGTCTGTTTTCCATAATTCATAATTATAGGTCGGGGTGTAAGCAGAAAAAATTAAAACATCATTAATGGCATAAAATTTTGACCGGACAGCACCTGGTGAAAAGTTTTTCACTAAAACTGTACCCGATTCTGTCCCATCACTCTTCCATAATTTGGTAGCATTGTCAGACACGAAATATAAGGCCCCATTCCAGACAAAGAAATTAGCTAAACTGCCTGACTCATAACTGGTTGCTATATCTTTCACTTTACTGGCAGAGTTGCCATTTGTCGCAAAAAGTGCATATCTTCCATTCGTTCTGTCATAACCCCTGTAATAAATCAGGTTGTTGAATTTCACGAATTCGGGATTAACAGGATTTGACATTAAATGTGAATAATAAGCTGTAGGAGGCATATTCTGGCTAAATTTCACTAATCCACTACCGATATAGGCAATCATTATATCATTATAGGCAATCATTCCCGAAACAATCGAATTAAAATTGACATCAAAACTGGCTCCAGCATTATAATCGGCCAGCAACTGTGTGTTTGCGGCTGTCCCGTCTGTTTTCCAGATTTCACGACCGTATTTCATATCATTAGCTGTAAAAAAGACATCATTGTTCAGTGCTACAAATTGTTTAGGGGCAGAAGAAGCCGGGCTTTTATTAATGTTTTTTACCATCATTGTACCCGCAGGCGTACCATCAGATTTCCATAATTCAAAACCATTTGTGGCATCGTAGGCAGTAAAATAATAGGTATCACCAACAACAGCCAATTGATTATTATACGAACCGGTAGAAAAATTCGGATTCAATGTATTAATATTAACAGTTCCGGCCTCAGTGCCATTGCTCACCCAATGTTGGGTTATATTTGAAAATTGATCGCTACTGAAATAAGACAATTCTATGTATATTTTTGAAACCCCGGCAAGAATTCTTACAATTAAACTCCCTGTATTAGCTGTTGGAGAGGTCAGGATTGTTTTAATTTTTTCAGCACCGTCGGTTAAACCATTGCTTTTCCATAATTCAAAGTCAAGTCCATTTACTTTGATAAAATATATTAGATTATTCACTTTCACAATCCCACCTGATATTCTGACAGAGGAATTTACTATTGTTATCGTGTTGCCGTCAGTTTTACATAAATTATTATTTGCCCAGAAATACAGGTAATTATTATATTCCATCATGTATTGTGGTGAATAACTCTCCCTACCCTCCAAATCGTTGGCAACTATCATAGTACCTGCTTCAGTACCATCGGTTTTCCATAATTTTGAGTTAAAATTTGGCCCCCAGCCCCGAAAGTAGACCGTATTCGCGGCTTTTGCAAACTCAATAGGATAGCCTGATGCTGAACCGGGTAACATATCTTTTAAAATTTTAGTGCCCTCAGCAGTACCATCCGTAACCCAGGGTTCAGAACCGAAATCGTTGGAAATAAAATTAAAATACAATTTGTCTCCGGCATTTATAAATCTGGTATCATCAAAAGTATGCGTACCCGAGTAAATATCAGTTACTTTACTGGTGTTTGCACTGGTACCATCGGTTTTCCACAGCTCTAAAATATTAGCGGTTGTATTACTTACAAATACGTAAAGCCACCCATCCAGTACACTTGCCTTTACAATAGTGCTGTTCTCAAAAGTCTTTACCTGTGTGATAGCAACGCCGTCAGTTGAATATAAATTTGAATTTGTATAATCTTTATAATAAACTTTCCCTTTAAAAGAAGATAAGAAAGTGTAAGAAAGTATAAGAAATGGTTGGCTTGGTTGACTTCCTGCAGTAACTCTTCTGGTATTAGCATCAGTACCGGTTGTAAACCAGATATTTCTATAATTATAATAGGTCAGCGTTGTATCCTGTGCGGTGAAAAACAGCGTATCTCCCTTGATTAGGTAATGATCACGCCTGTCTGCTTCTGAATAAATATTAGCATTTGCATCAGAAGATGCAATGTCTTTTAAAAGTTTTTGTGAGTAAGAATGAGACGAACAAATTAATAGAAAGAAGAGTATAAGTCTATTATACATAAGCAGCTTTTTTAGTCAGAATTTATTTAGAAAAACATTCAAGTTATGCATGCAAGTTACTACAAAATATTGATTTAATTTCTTTGGCAAAAAAATCTTTTTATTAAGGTTGAAGAGAACTTCAATTTGAATGTTTAAGGCATGAAAGCAAAGAAGTAATTAAAATCGTATGGAATAATCAAATGATTACGTAATTTTCAGCGCTTTAATTTTAACTACCCAAGTACCAACATATGAAATTATTTACTGTTCCTAATCTTATGACGCTCGGCAATCTGTTATGCGGGTGTTTTGGAATTGTTTTTGTTTTTCAGGGCGAACTTACCTATGCTGCCTATCTTATCTTCCTGGCAGGTATTCTTGATTTTCTGGATGGCTTTGTGGCTCGTCTGCTCAAGCAACACTCTGCTATTGGCAAAGAATTAGATTCACTGGCTGATATGGTTACTTTTGGTGCACTACCTGCTTTTATAGTTGCCCGGATTATCAGCGATACTATGCACAAGGATTCTATTCTTTCCGACATTGTATCTTCGTCAATCGTTTCGCAAATTTCCTTTCATCCGCTATCCTATATTGCTTTTATCTTAGCTCTTTTTTCTGCTTTGCGTTTAGCCAAGTTTAATGTAGATACCCGTCAGTCAGACTCATTTATTGGGGTACCTACCCCTGCCAATGCCTTTGTGGTAGCCTCTTTCCCTTTGATTCTGGAGTTTAATTCAAATTATGAGTTTATCATTCATAATAATATATTTTTGATTGCCTATACGTTGGTAATGAGTTACCTCCTGGTGTCTGAAATTCCGCTATTTGCTTTGAAGTTTAAAAATTTTTCGTGGGTTGATAACAAAATCAAGTACATATTTCTAATTCTTTCCGTAATTTTGTTGGTGGTTTTGCAATTCTTAGGCATTCCACTGGTTATATTTCTATATATAATCTTATCTCTAATTAATAAATCAGCCCCTGTTCCCAAAGGGGAGTAAATGCTTAAACAAAATCCCCCGTATCGGGAATGGGGGTTGATACTTATGAAATTCCTCGCTTCGATTGACGTAATGCCTATCAAAGAAATCCTTGACCCTCAGGGAAAAGCCGTATTATTAGGTTTAAAGAACCTTGATATTCAAGGCTTTAGCGATTGCCGTATTGGCAAACATATTAATATGGAAATTGAGGCTGCTGATAAAGCTACTGCAGAAGCTATTGTAGAAGATGCCTGCAAAAAACTATTGGCCAACCTTATTATGGAAGAATATACTTTTGAGTTAACAGCTATCTGATTCAAAAATTATTAATAACCCTTTATGCAGAATCCATTTGAGGAAAATACCGTACCTGTGCGGCCGCCATTCCTGACCATCCTTTGTGTGCTTACTCTTACCTGGAATATTATTGGTCTTTATAATGGTCTTAATCGCCTGGTTTCAGCTGAAAAAATAGCTGCAAGCAAAGACAAGGTTGAGAATATGTTTGATGAAATAATGTCAAAATATTCTACAGATGAGAGCGCAGAGCAAACTGAACAAATGCAAATAGCGATGACTCAAATGCTTGAAGTACGGAATATAATTAACGGGGGGATTGCCAATATACTTTCATCCGCTCTGTTAATATTTGGAGGTTTCTGGATGTTTCGATTAAAGAAAAAGGGATTTTATGCCTACTTACTTGGAAACTTTATAGGTGTTTTGGCTCCTATCGTAATACTGGTGAATCAATTAGGTTGGATGCTAGGCATATTATCATTAATTAATGCCGCTCTTTTTACAGGCCTATATGCAATGCACTTAAAATATTTCTCTTAAATGTTAAGCGTTTGTTAATGCTTGCAGAAACCAACTCAGATTTGAGTTGGTTTTTTAATTTTATAGACTATTAGCTATTTTTGCCTCTCAACCTTTTTCTATGAAAAAACTATTATTGCTACTCTATTTTTATAGCTCTACTAGTTATGCACAAACAGATTTTACCCGAATCTACCACCCCATCATCAATGAGGCAGAACTGGCCATTGTTGATACCAATTACCATGAGGCTTTGGCATTCTATAACGAAGCCTTTGCCAATGTAGAAAAACCCTTTGCCAAAGATTATTATAATGCTGCCGTATGTGCCACTTTAGTGGGTAAAATGCCCGTGGTTTTTGATTTTTTAGAGAAAATAGTCGCCAAAGGCTATCTGGTTGAGAATTTCAGAAAAGATTTCTTTTTTAAAAATGTAACCGATACATGCAAACAATGGGCAAACTTTGAAAAACAAGCCAGGCTTATAAAGCCTCAGATAAATACTGAATTGCGCGATTCGTTACAGAAGATGTATCGGTTAATGACAACTCCTCAGCGAACTCCTCTTACTGCTGAGTTACGAAACTACATTAAAGAAAATGCCAGGGATGAAAAATGGATGTCTAATGACAGTCTTAGCTTTCCTTTTAATTTTCGAAAAAAAATACCTGAAAATTTAAGGAAACAAATTGATAGCCTTGAAAAGCTCAATGCCATGAAAGGGGCTGATATTACCCGTTCTAAATTCCTGATTCTGCTGAAAATGTTAGAAGTGCATGGGTTTCTTGATGAAAATATATTGGGTCTGAATCAGGTTTTCGCAACAAATAATCAAGGTCCGCCTTTTCGTAACAATACTATTTCTGCCTCTTATGCCTCTTCCTACTTGTACGAAAATACACTAGTCGGTGATATACTCATGTTCAGTTCTTTTCAACAACGAGTAGATAACACAGATACCTCACCCATAATCAAGCAAGCAATCAGAGAAGGGAAAGCTCACCCGGCTATTATTAAATCATTGATAGGCTACTCTACTGAGGAACCTTGTACAATGGGGCGTGTATTGGTTATGCAGTTTCGTTTGGAAGACAATGTTCATTGTCCGGATACTGATTGGGGAGCAAAGAAAGAAAAATTCTATTGGAAAAAAGAGAAGTCTGCTACCCTAACTGAAATAGAAATTAACGAAAGACGACAAAACTTAGGTTTAGAGAAACTGGATGATGCTTATAGAAAAGCCTTTTTTAAATCTCGCTCTACCCCCTTTCTAATTTATGGTGGTAGTTATCAGGCCGAATTAGCGTATATACCCAACTGCGAATTGATTGACAAAATGATTAAGGGCGCTGTGGTTCTTCGATAGAGAGCTTGCTTGAAATAGCATTTTTTCAAGAAAAAATCTACTTATTAGAATTTTGTCAAAAGATTATTTGGTTCATCATTCCTGTTCTTATAACATTCCATTAAATTTGTACTTACTCTTATCATTCGTACTTCTTAAATCGTACATCAAAGAATCAATATGTCTGTACAAACAACGCTCTATCGTGATACCGAAATCTTCGATTTAATCACGAAAGAAAACAATCGCCAATTACATGGTATTGAACTGATTGCTTCTGAAAACTTCGTTTCACCACAGGTAATGGAGGCAGCAGGTAGTGTACTTACCAATAAATATGCCGAAGGACTTCCAGGCAAGCGTTATTATGGAGGCTGTGAGGTAGTTGACCAGATAGAACAAATTGCTATCGACCGTCTGAAGGCTTTATTCAATCTTACATGGGCTAACGTACAACCGCATTCAGGAGCACAGGCTAATATGGCTGTTTTCCTGGCTTGTTTACAACCTGGCGACAAAATTTTAGGCTTTAATCTTTCTCATGGTGGGCACCTTTCACATGGTTCACCTGTAAATATCTCAGGTAAATATTTTCAACCGTTTTTCTACGGTGTTGAGCAGGAAACAGGTTTGATTGACTGGAATAAAGTAGAAGAAACTGCGCATAGAGAAAAACCGAAATTGATTATCTGTGGTGCTTCTGCCTACTCTCGTGACTGGGATTATGTGCGTCTCCGCCAGATTGCCGATTCTATCGGTGCTATTCTTTTGGCGGATATTTCTCACCCAGCCGGATTGATTGCTAAAGGATTATTGAACGATCCATTCGATCAATGTCATATTGTTACTACTACCACCCATAAAACTCTTCGTGGCACACGTGGTGGTGTAATCATGATGCGTAATGATTTCCCGAATCCGTTTGGCATTACAACACCAAAAGGTGAAGTAAGAATGATGTCTTCATTATTAGATTCAGGTGTGTTCCCAGGTACACAAGGTGGTCCGTTGGAGCATATTATCGCGGCTAAAGCAATTGCTTTCGGTGAAGCATTAACTGACAACTTCTATAACTATGCCGTACAGGTTCAAAAGAATGCCAGAGTAATGGCTGCAGAATTTGTAAGCCGTGGCTATAAAATCATTTCAGATGGTACTGATAATCACTTAATGTTGATTGACTTGCGTCCGAAAGGTTTAACAGGAAAAATCGCTGAAAACTCTTTGATACAAGCCGATATTACTGTAAACAAGAACATGGTACCATTTGATGATAAAACAGCCATGACAACCTCAGGAATGCGTGTAGGAACGGCAGCTATGACTACCCGTGGATTGGTTGAGAAAGACATGGTAAGAATTGTAGATTTGATTGATGATGTATTGATGAACCATGACAAAGCAGCCACTATTGCGGCTGTCAAGCAGGAAATCAATAGCTGGATGCAGGATTATCCGCTGTTTCAGTTTTAAAGATTATAAACTCGGTTGGCGAAATTTAATATATCGTCCCTACGGGACTTCGCTCATAGATTATGTTATTACTTCTACCGATATAACGTCTCTGACGGGACTAAAAAATATCCCGACTGGGCGTCCCCGTAGGGATGTTATATCGGTAGGAA
>CBIHRH010000282.1:0-6792 GCA_966212365.1 uncultured Emticicia sp.
TGAAATTTGAATATGAAGGGAAGTTCATGACAGATGCCGAAGGGAATTATACATTTGAGACTGATTTTCCGGAAAATCATTTTGAAGAAGGATATTATAAAATGAGACGGATTTTCTTTAAAATCAAAGAAGCTCATGGAAAAGAGACTCTGACAAAACTCTATTTTAGCTCAACAGGAAAAGCTTATGTGGATGGATTTCATGTGGGAAACACACATGAGAAACTGAGAGAAGAGTTGCCGAAAACAAAAATAGAAAATGAAAATTTTTCAAAAATTCAATTTAACATCTACCTCAACTATTAAAAATTACAATGGACCCATTTATCGCTGAAATCAGAATGTTTGCGGGCAATTTTGCCCCCCGGGGCTGGGCATTTTGCAACGGCCAAATATTATCTATTGCCCAAAACACCGCTCTTTTCTCATTATTAGGTACTACTTATGGAGGTAATGGGCAAACTACTTTTGCTCTACCCGATTTCAGAAGCAGAGTACCTGTAGGTACAGGGCAAGGGCCGGGATTATCGGATATAGATTTAGGTCAACAGGGTGGTACTGAAACTAATACTTTGATAGCAAACCAGTTACCAGCGCATACACATACTTTAAATGCCTCTGGCAATGGACCAACGGTCAATACTGCCGCCGGGAATTTATTAGCCTCTCAGTCACGCGCAAACGGGGGGACGATGCCTAATGTTTATGCACCCAATTCAAATCAGGTAGCTATGGGCACTCTGGCAATTGGTGTTACAGGTGGAAATCAGCCTTTCAATAATATACAACCTTATATTGGTATGAACTATATCATTGCTCTTGAAGGGATTTTCCCTTCAAGAAATTAGGGCTAATTCTGATTATTGGTAAAGTTTTATATCTATCTCAACTATTAAAGAACTATATGGATCCATATCTAGCAGAGGTTCGAGCGTTTGCAGGCAATTTTGCTCCCGTAGGCTGGGCATTTTGTCAGGGTCAACTTTTATCTATTGCCGAGAACGACGCTCTTTTTTCAATCATAGGCACTACTTATGGAGGCGATGGACAAGAAACTTTTGCCTTACCGAATTTATGTAGCAGAATAGCTGTACATACAGGACAAGGGTCGGGGTTAACAAATGTGATATTAGGTGAAGCATCTGGTACTGAAACACGTACTTTAATAGTAAACCAGATACCAGCTCATTCACATACCCTTAATGCCTCTGCTAATGGACCAACGGTCAATACTGCCGCCGGGAATTTATTAGCCTCTCAGTCACGCTCAAACGGGGAAACGATGCCTAACATTTATGCCGACAATTCAAATCCGGTAGCAATGGGGAATTCGGCCATTGGTGTTGCCGGCGGAAGCCAGCCATTCGATATCAGGCAACCTTATCTTGGTATGAATTATATCATTTGCGTGGCGGGAATTTACCCTTCAAGAAACTAAGGTGAAATTCAGTGTTTACTTCGACTATTAAAAATTAGAATTATATGGAAGGATTCATTGGAGAAATCAGGCTATTTGCGGGCAATTTCCCTCCTAAGAATTGGGCATTCTGCCAGGGTCAGATACTATCTATTGCCAGTAATACCGCTCTTTTTTCAATCCTGGGCACTACTTATGGAGGTAATGGACAATCTACTTTTGCCTTACCAGACTTAAGAGGCCGGGTACTTGTAGGTGCGGGACAAGGGCCGGGGCTATCAATTGTGGATTTAGGTGAAGTAAATGGTAGTCCCACTCATACTTTAACAATAAACGAATTACCTTTTCATTCGCATACCCTCAATGCCTCTGCTAACGGGCCAACGCTCAATACAGCCGCAGGGAATTTATTAGCCTCTCAATCACGTGCAAGCGGAGGAACGATGCCTGATATCTATGTGGCCAATTCGGGCCTGGTAACTATGGGTTCTTCAGCCATTGGTAATACTGGCGGAAATCCACCATTACCATTCAATATTATGCAACCTTCTCTTGGTTTGAATTATATCATATGTATGATGGGTGCTTTTCCGTCAAGAAATTAAGGTAAATTTTGCTAGTATATACTTTTCTAATGAAGAGTTCTGATTATTGGTAAAGTATTTATCTCAATTATTAAAGAATTATAATTCTATGGATGGATATATCGGAGAAATCAGATTATTTGCGGGCGATTTTGCCCCTAAAAACTGGGCATTTTGCAATGGTCAACTATTGGCTATTGCACAGAATCAGGCTCTTTTTTCAATCCTGGGCACTACCTATGGAGGCAATGGAACAACTACTTTTGCCTTACCGGATTTAAAGAGCAGAGTGCCGGTCGGTGTTGGAGAAGGACCCGGACTACCAGGTGTGAGTTTAGGTATCAAATTCGGCGTTGAAAATGTTACCTTGTTAGCAAACCAGTTGCCCGCTCACTCTCATACTATTAATGCCTCTGCTAATGGACCAACAATCAACACTGCCACAGGGAATTTATCAGCCTCTCAATCACGTGCAAACGGAGGAACGATGCCTGAAGTGTATACACCCAATGCAGGGCCTGTAGCCATGGGAAGCTCAGCCATTGGTAATACAGGTGGAAATCAACCATTCGATATCAGGCAACCTTATCTTGGCCTGAATTATGTCATTTGTCTGTATGGTATTTATCCGTCAAGAAATTAAGATAAATTCTGATAGTATTCATTTTTCAATGATGGATTTTGATTATTCATAAAGTACTGAAAAACAATGAAATTTTTTATGTTATTATGTTGCTATATTATTTATGTAAATTATTAACAAAATGAAAACTATCTACCGTATTAATCGGATACTTACTGAACAAAAGTCTTTAATTACCAAAAACTATCTTTTTGTTTTTGCAGCTTTTTGTTTGTTTTTGTTAAATATTGAAGTGGCTAAAGCTCAAAATCCAGCTGTAAGTATGGATTCTCAGGGAGTTTTAGTACCCCGCATGACAGCAGCGCAAAGAAGCCCCGGAATTGCTAATCCAGCTACCGGATTATTGGTTTATCAGACAGATGGAGCAAGCGGGTTTTATTATAACGCCGGTACACCTGGTGCTCCAAACTGGGTGAAAATTAATAGTGACCTTGGCATGGGCTCTGCATTCTTTACCAGTACTACTAACCCTGATACACAAATAATAAGGAAAGTTCCTATCCCCTATAACCCTACCAATGTAGTAACAATTATGCCAAATGCTTGTACCTGCACGGCCATATATTTAGAAGATGAGACCTCATTGCCAGCAGGTGCTATATCAACTGTAGCTACTTTATACAAAAACGATGCTCCCACTGCTTTAACCGTAACAGTTATTTCTGGTCCGGCTCAAGGGAATAAAACAACTGGTATAGGAACCGGTTCAGTAGCAGTAGCTGCGGGAGATAGATTAACTATAGGGGTTTCAAGCACCGACCCGAGCAAATATATCAAGATGAATGTGTCTTTATATTGCAGATGATATCTCTTTGCTGATTTATTTAAGGAGGCTGTATCAAAAGTATTTCACACCAAAGATTCTTTAGTAAGGCTTCAACCCGCGCAGCGTCTGCCCCAACAATCGGGAGCGGACGCTGCGCGGAAGGGTTGGGTTGGGGTTCTTACAAAATATTATTTGCTTGAAAAACTTTTGAGACACCCTCTTTTTTATTATCATATTCTTACCTGAAGAATGAAAAGCGCGTAAACAGCTAATTTTTTAACTTCACCACTTTGTAATTATCTTTTAAATTCCAATCAATCAACAAATGGTTTGGGTCAAAGCCAACTGTAGCGGGCCTGCCTTGCATCGTCACGGTAATCGTCTGTTTTCCTGATTCAATCAGATGTTTTTGCAGATAGAGCTGCCTGCCTATTTCCTTTCCTTCTCTGGCAGGTGCGAAAACTCCGATTTCTATCCAATCCTTTATCGGTAGTCTGGTCTCTGTACCAACGCTGTCTACTACTCGCTTGTTTGCCTTTAGATTGATTTTTACCTGCCATGTGCCTCCTTTGATTTGTTTGGCTGTAGCTGCTTCCGTCGCTAAATCCCAGAAGGTGTTTGCCTTGAATAAATCGTGCAGTAGAGGCTGGAGCGAATCCGGCGTTGCCGTTTGTAGCTCCCGGTAAAGATCAAGCGAAGTTGGTAGGGGAAGAGTCCCTGGCCGATGGTTCTCCAGCAATTTTCGGAGCGCCCCATTTATCCGGTCTCTGCCAATATACTGACCCAGTGCGTACAACGCAAAAGGCCCTTTGCGGTAGTATTGGTACCAGTCGTTAGCCTGCAGTAGTGGTAAGGCAGCCTGGGTACGGGGATTTTCATTTTCTTCCCGCAGGAAACTCAGGAGGCGTTGAAGATGCTCAGAACCGTATTTATCTTCCAGAACCCTCATCGCAGAGTACCACGCAAAGCTTTCTGAAAGCAGCCCTGCCCCCTCAACCTTTGCAGGGGTCAGTTGGCCTCCCCACCACTGGTGCCCCATTTCATGCGCTACCACCGCCGTTACCAGATCAAACCCTCGCGGGTCAGCTTTCGGATTCAGAAGGAAGAAACCCTCTTCAGCTGTAATAGTAGCGGGTGTAGAATGATTACCAAAGCTGTATCCGGGATACGAAACAAACCGAATCAGCCGATGTGGATATGGACCGAACTCCCGGGTATAATATTCCAATGAGGCCTGTATACTTCGTGCCATACGCTCTATATTCTCCGGTTGACCCGGGTCATAATAAATCTGGATAGTTACATCTTTCCATTGCTTTTCATGCACCGCATAATTGGCTGAAAAGAAATTATATTCATTCCTGACAGGCGCATCAGTTGCATAGTGGAAGTACCGACGGTGGCCTTTAACCCAGGTGCTGCGCAACGAACCCGGCGCTACCGCTGTTTGTCCACTATCTGTTCCCACAATTGTATCGAAAAAGATTTGCTCGCTAAAAAAGGGTACGTTTCTCCGTGCCTTAACATCATAAAGTGATGGTGTCTCAGGTCGCGCAGGGAGTTTGAATTGCTTTCTCTGTCCAATCTCACTAAGTTCCCGATATGCCAGATACCCAATGGCAGGCAGCCATTCATAATTCCGGAAGTTGGTGCCATTCGTCATCACAGAGGCATCTGTTCCGCTATTCGTGAATCCATGAGCTTTATGACGTACCTCAAAACTGAGTTGTAGTGAGTCACCGGGATGAAGAGATTCACTGAGCGCGTAAATCCGGTAACTTAATTTTTCATCAGCCAATACCTGTTTTACTGGTCGGTCAAAGGCAACGTCAATAGTTTGAACTGCCTCAGCGATGGATAAATGGCTAGAGTCAATCGCTACCAGACTATTGTTCACCAAATGATACGTACCTCTTATTTCAGCCTCTTGTTTTTCCCGATAAATCTCAACATTCAGGCTGGTTTTTGTCAAGCGGGGTTGAGGCCGATTCTTGTAGAGTCCGTAGCGTTGTTCGTACATCGCCCTCTTCTCCGTCGTGTCAGAGGCGGTATTATAGTCATTCAGTATATTGGTATTGTAAAAAATAAAACCACCTGACAGGATGATTCCTCCAACCGAAGTGGCAGCAACTAATGCCGTAGAGGATTTGAAGCGACGACGAGCCAGATGAAGTCGTGAAGCAAGACTTATGTCCCTGCTACGCACCCAGAGCAGCCTCGCAACCATTGCTAATAGTGCTGCCCAGGCCAACCAATATAATTTAAACCAAAGCCAGGGTATAAGCGAAGTGCCGAACCCAGCCATATTGGTGTAAGTCCATCCAGGACTAGCACCAAAAATGAGGAGTTTGTGCTCAATACCTAACTTACCAGCAAAGGCCATGAACCCGAAGGCCAGAAGTGCCACTAAATGGCCTATAAATTTCTGATTGACTAATACATGAATAAATAGCACCAGCAGGGCAAACGGGAGCCACTCTAATAATTGTAGTCCGAAAAGGACTTGCAGGTATAAACCAATCTCAATACTGGTACCACCTATTCCAACTTGCACCACTATTCCGGTAATCATCACGAATACGAGCCACACAAGTAGTATCATACTAAGTGCTAGAAACCGGCTCAGGAAAAGAACCCATTCCGATACCGGCATCGCGCTGGAAATCTCGCTCAGACCGGCTTCGCGCTCCCGCCATATCAGTTCTCCGGCGTAGTAAATAATAAGCAGGGCAATAATAATCCAGAAAAACTTCGGTTCCGTCAGGGGAGTTGTCAGATAATGCAAGACCTGATCGGTTCTGGGGAGTAAAGGCACGCCTCTTGCCTTTAGGTTCCCATCCCCCGGAGCGGCTATTCCCATTAACAGAGCCAGGACTGCCAAAAGAGGAATACCGACCATGCTTCTTGCCATCTGCAGAAAGGATTTCGAAGTGATATGGCATAACTGATGTAAGTGGGTGGAAAATCCAAAAGTCCCACCAACCTTTGGCAGTCCTTTGCCTGTTCTCCAGTTTAGTGCCTCGGGGGTTGCAACATCAGGTTTTGAATGTTTGGCAGGTTTTTGTTTTGGGCTTGTTTCAGGTAAAATAAATCGAAACCTGGAATAGCAGAATAGCAACAAGCCAACCGAAACACTAAGCCACAATAGACGGTTTACTAAAAATGAACCCTCCGGTAGAATCAGACGTGAATTTCTCTCTATTGGGCTCCAGTCCGACTGGTGATTCATAATAGAGGTAAAACTCATTGGGTCTACCAAATTCACCCATACTCCTTTATTGTGCAGCATCAATCCGAAAATATGAGCTACTGCGAAAAGGGCAACCCCTCCTAAATAACTTGCCATAGCCCTTCGGGTGAGCGCCGCCAGTGAGAATTGAATG
>CBIHRH010000283.1:0-6772 GCA_966212365.1 uncultured Emticicia sp.
AAAAAAAAAAAAACCCCCCCCACACTAACCCCCCCCGCGGGGGGGCCCCCCCCCACTTTGGGGTTTGTGTTTTTTTGCGCGCCGCCCAGGGTTGGGGGGCGCCCCCCCCGCGGAAGGGTTGGGGATGGGGTCAATTAAATATTTTGTATCCCTTAGTTCTTCGGCACCAACACGCCATTGGCTACAAAGGTAAGTTCTGTTTTAGGTTCAGTAATTTTAGCAATTTCTTCTTTGCTTTTGCCTCCGTCTTCGGCATAGTGACGAAGCTCATCTACCGAAGTAGTTTTGGTTTTGGCATTGCCTTCAAAAACCACTGTTTTACCTGCTATATCTTTCGGCACAAAGAAACCATAGTCTTTAAAAGTGACACGCATGGTCTGGCCATCTTCCAGTTTCACTTTCATCCAGCAGCCTTTTACCTGGCATACTGATTCAACCACGCCAGAGACTTTACTGTCAAAGGCCGGAGTCTCTTTCGCTTTTTTGCTTAGTTCGGTAGCTGCAACAGCGCCATCCGCATTGATTTTTTCACCAAAGCTATCGAATTTCTGACCAAATGAGATGTTTGCAATTAATACAATAACTAGAATTGAAATAAGTTTTTTCATTGTTGAGAATGTTAAAAATGATGATAAAATTGATTAAACTTTTATAGAATAAACAACTGTCATTTTATCAACGTGATACTTTTAAAAACAGCAAATTAAGAATATTTATTACAAAGTTAAGCAAAAAATTGATTAATTTAAATCCCGACCGGGCGTCCTCATTGGGATGCTATTTCGGCGGCCGCCGCACGATAGAAAAAAGCCATGAGATATACTCTAATCCCCCAGGGGCGGTATATTAAAACCTTGTAAACATTTTTTCATTCAACTTTTGTAATTGTTGCTTGCCTTGCTATAATACTCCACTGATTGTTCTTATATAGCCAGACATGTGTAAATCTCCTGCTGACAGTTTTACCTGCATTCATCTGGTGTCCTTGCGGCTTGATTATTTCACCACCCATCACAACTACAACATTTTCATTGAATGAGATTTTTTCGATGTTTCTTTCAAATGACAAGTAGTTCAAGCCACCAGAACGTAGATGAGCCTTTGTTCCCTCTACAGTTCCTACTACATTTGCCGGCGTGTTTATTATCATGTTGGGCGACCAGATTTTATCAAATAGCGCCGCAGAGTCACCTTTTAAAACAGACTCTCTTTCCAGCGTTTCCATTCGCCTTATTTCAGCTTCCCGCATATCCTGAGCGTATACAACATTTGAGATACTTGCCAAACAAGCTGTACTCAATAATAGATTAAGTAAACGTTTCATATAAATTGTTTTAATGTTTATTGAGGAGCAAATCTCTACAGAATAAACAAGAAAATTGGGTAGAAAAAGGACATTTTTACCGTAGTTTCAAAATTCTTTCCGGGGCAGTTAAGTGGATTTTCGTCCATTCCTGAGGTGTAAGCGATGTAAATTCTTTAAACTCTTTTTCCATGTGATGGTAGTCTGTGTACCGAAACTCTTGGGCAATAGAAGACCAGGAAACATCCGGGTGAGCAATCTTATATCGATAGGCATGGTTAAATCGTGATAGCCTGCTAAAAAGTTTGGGGCTAATTCCTATTTGTTCGATAAACTTCCTATAAAATTGTTTTGTGCTTAAACACGCTTGCCGGGAAATTGTGTCTAAAGAAAAAGTGGCAGGATCTATTAATAAATGAAGTGCAATTGTGTCAATCGGGTTTTTTATTGCCAGTTGCCGACATCTCGGAAGCAGAAATTGTTCGATAATGGTTATCATTGAGGGAAGACTTGCTGCGGTTGCTAACTGGTCACTTATCTCTCTTACCCCGGTTCCGAAAAATAGTTCGGCGTCAGAATATTCATGCAATAGCTCAATCATTGGCACCCGGATTAATCTATGTAATACGCCAGGCTGAAAAAAAATGATAAAAGCAGAGAACTCGGAATTGAGCTTAATAATTTTCTTATCACTTTGATGGCTGAAAATAGAGACAGGTGGAGGCGTTTGAGTGCTACCTGTTACCGGATTATAAAAGTTTGGTGAACCTTTCAAATAAAAAACTATCTTCTGTTCTGGCTTTGGGGACCGTTGTTTGGAAGGAGGAGGCTCGTTTTGATTAAATTGAAAATTTATAATAGTGTAGTTTCTTACAAACTCACTTAATGACGGGCTGGGTAAAAAGCTTTGATATATCATGACAGGTACTATTGATATATGAAGATTAATACGGAATAAACGCAATTTAATTCAGTTAAATACCCTTTACTTCTTGAATCTTTATTTAATCAATCACCGTAACCCAACCTTTACAGGTAGAGCCCGACGGTGTGCTAAAGATATAATAGTAGGTACCCGAAGGTATATCCTTACCCCAATCGTTCTGATAATCTTTTGATTCGTAAATCAATTTTCCGTAACGGTTATAAATATCTATAGCCACATCTTTGAATCCGGTCACGAAATTATCATTCTTCCCATCGTTGTTTGGGGTAATTACATTAGGTACTTTTCCTTCATTTTCCGGCACATTAATACTTTTGCTGACAGATAATTCACAACCTATTTTATTGTAGGCTTTAAGTGTAACCAGAAAAGTACCGCCCTTATTGTACCGATAACTCTGTGGAACAAGGCTACTAAGTGTATCAGAATTGCCCATACTCCATTTAAACTCGGCAGCATTCTGCGTTTTATTGGTAAAAGTCAACTCATAAGGCTTCTCACAATCCTGAGTGATTTTGAAATCAAAATCCGGCTGAAAGGATTCATCAATTTTTACAGTGACTGTCCGTGTAGGCTTACAGCCATCAGGGTATTCACAGGAAACCGTATAAGTAGTGGTTTGCGTAGGACTTACTGTAATTGTTGTACCCTGAGTATCCTGCATACCAGGGCCACTCCAGGTAAATTTAGTGCCGTATCCGGTGGCTTTCAGTTCTACGCTCTGGCCTTTGCATATTTCTTTACCACCATTGGCCAGAAAATCCGGCTTATTATCTTCTACCTTAATGGTTACATCTTTATTTACGATGCAGCCATCCTTTTCGATAGCTACAGTATATTTGGTCGTACTGGCAGGTTTGGCTATCGGGTTGGCAATAGAGGCATTATCTAATCCCGTAGACGGAGACCAGGTATATTTTACTCCCCCGTCAGCCATCAATTGCACCGGTGAATTAGGGCATACCAGCGTATCACCACTGGCTTTCGCCACGAAGCCTTTCACCAGAAAGGTCTTTACAGTAGAATCGGTTACACGGCAAGTGATTTTATTGAAAATCCGGAGCTTAATTGTATAAGTACCAGGCGTAGTAAAATTATACAATAGCATATCCTTCGTACGGGTGATTACATTGTTGTTTACCACCCACTCGTAGGTTTTAGCACCTTTGCTCAGGTCATAAAAATTGACTTTGGCAGGGGCGCAAACTTCTGTTACCACGCGGTTAGCTTCATTCTTGATTTCAAAATCAGCTTTCAGAGCATCAATTTCAAATTTAAATGCTGCCATATTACAATTGCTGCTCTGGTGCTGAGGCTGGTATGCATTCTTTATCGGGAAAGTAGCGATATGGTCTTCGCCTCTCGACAAACAGGCGCAGGCACTGTGATAGATATAGCCGTGCTTATCGAACCGACAGGTGCCACCATCTACATGGTCGCCTACTTCACCTGTAGGGTCTTTTGGTGCAGCCGAACCAAAGAAGGTAGCATAGAGTAATGATTTAGCATTTTTCTCCAGAATCATCAGATAGAAATTACTACCTGTAGTAGTAGCCTGATAAGCATCCTGGGTAACAGGTAAGCCTGTGGTAGTACTAAAACGATTGAGGTTTTTAGAGGCCGATGAGTTTACTTTACCACCCCAGCCTGCCAGATAAATATTGCCACAATCATTTACCAGAAAGGCAGTCGGTACAATATCAATACGACCTCTACCCCTACTTGCACCTACTACAGTAGAGAAGACAGTTTTCGACAGGTTTTTATCCAGACAATGTACAAACTGCCCGCTATTGGCATTACGATACACACCATCTGATATTGGATAATTGCCTTGTGTAAGCCCGAAAACATACACATTATCTTCATTATCAATCTCCAGAAAGAAATTAGCATCAGCCTCATCTGTGCCCATATAAGTCAACTGTTCGATGGCCCCTGCGGTATTGAACTTGGCAATAAATCCGTCACCACTTCCTGAATAGGTGTTGCCATGTACTCCGGCTGTGGCAGGTAAATTGGAACTGAATGTCTGCCCGCATACATACACTTTTCCGATATCATCTACCTTTATTCCATAGGCTCCATCAAAATTATTGCCTCCTAAATAGGTGCTCCACAAAAGTTGAGAGCAGGTTGGGTTTAGTTTACAAACTACTGCATCATAGCCAGCCCCTTTAGTAGTCTGGCTGGCATTGGTCAAAGGGAAATCGGTTGAGGCTGTAATGGAAGCAAAGTAAATATTATCGTCTTTATCAACCACCACTTCCCCACGAAACTCGTCTCCATAATTTTTAATAATCAGCGCGCGGGTATCGTTAAAACCATCGTTAGCTTTACCCCCTACATAGGTGCTACCTACTAAGCTTCTACCATCTTTGCTCAGTACTGCTACAAAAATATCACTTCCACGCTCAAAGCCTATACCTGTGAAATTGGGGTCTTCATCTGCTGTTATGAAAGAGCCATAGACACCAAACAGGCTACCGCCCCCATGCTTTTTCTGATAGGAAGAACTTGTAGTCGGAAAATTGCTTGAAGCCGTAGTACCGAAAATAACGAGTTCGCCCTTAGAATTGGCAATCAGACTATGCGGAACATCAGAGGCATCTCCCCCTAAATAAGTGGCATAGATTAATTGTGATCCATTACCGCCTAATTTCATAATTACTACATCCGTAATCCCATAGCCTTTCGGATTATCCACACTATTAGGCATACTGCCCGGGTCGGCCTTTACCTGAAATGCGCCATTGGTAACCGGGAACTCTCCACCGAAAACCGAGCCACCTGCGAATAAATTACCATCGGCATCATAAGTAGCAGTTTGCGCCCAGTTATCTGATTTTGAACCGGAGTAGGTCGAGAAAACTAATTCCGGGTCGATGGTGAGAAGCTGAGAAGCATCATATTTTTCGGGAAACTCAAATTGCACTTCATTGTTTTTTAATCTGAATCCTGATTTAATATCTACTGTTTTGCCGCCTACTACCTGAAAAGAATATGGTTCAAACTCTGTAACGGTATTGACAGAGGTCTTGTAACTTAGCTTTTTATTATCGATACTCAAATCGTCTAAACCCACATATTTCATTCTGATTTTCGAAACATCAGCCTTGGGTTTAGCAATATATTCGTATTTGAGTGACTGGTCGAAGCTATAAAGTTTAAAATCAATATCAGGATAAATATCTCTCAGATAAACTTCATCATAGGCTGATACATTTCCCCGCCATTTGCTGGGGTCATTACCAATAAAATAATTGTAGATGGTTGGGCTTTTACCTGCGGTTTCAATTTTTGGTGAGGCATTTGCCTCCTGAAAAGTCATTTCAAAAGCGTGCCCTTTAATGGGGCCTGGTGCCACTCTGGCACCCTGTGCATCTTTTATCTCACCTGCGTGTAGGGCTGCAAGGGCTTTGGTATCAAAAAAAACATATTGCACACCTGTGCGCCTCACTAACAAGTATCCACCCGGAATCTCTGCCCTGAAAAGTATCGAGGCTTCCCACTGCCCCTCGTTCCTAATAAACTTGACTGATTTTTCAGGTGCGGCGCTTGATTCAAAAACTGCGATAATGAAGAAACAAAAAAAGTAAAAATATCTCATTCCAATCCTTTTTTGATAGAGTAGGTTTCAATTCGGTTAAAATTTTTCACAGGAAGAAGTGGGCTTTTAAATCGCAGCATCATTTTCAGCTAAATTACATAATAAATCAGAGATAACCACATAATTATCGCTAAAATTTAAAAGGTAATTTTAGTAAATAATGCTTTAGAAAACTTATTCTGTGGATGATTTTAACTGAGTTTTTTAATTGATTGCGGAGTCCTGAAAATTTCCTCACCCTCTAAATCTCCCTCTCCCGGGGGAGAGGGAAACTTTAATCCTTTGGTCGAAAAGCCCCTCTCCGGAGGAGAGGGGTTGGGGTGAGGTAAACCTCACCTATAAATGCGGCAATGTCACCGTAAACACGCTTCCTTTTCCTACTTCGCTTTGTACTTCAATTTTGCCCTGATGAATATCAATTATTCTGCGGCACACCGACAAGCCTATTCCGTGTCCACGATAAGGCGAGGCATTCTGAGTACGATAAAACGGCTCAAAAATCTTGCTTTGTTCGCTTTCAGGAATCCCGATTCCATGATCTTTTACAGCAACCACACATTGCTTTTCATTAAAACGAATTTTTACCTCCGCTTGGTGTTCTATCGAATATTTACAGGCATTATCCAGTAAATTGGTAAAGACCGTCAACAACAAGGCTTCATTGCCATTGACTGTTACCCACTCGTCATCGTCGGGTATATCGTCAAAATCCACATCTATTTTATACTCATTATTCAGGCTTAATATTTCCTCCTGCGCCTTAAATAGTATCTCGTCGATACGCGTAGGTTTCAAGGCCATATTATTCTCCTGATTTTCTGATTTGGCCAGTTGCAGCAAGCCATTGGTCAACTGAATCAGGCGCTGAGTATCTGTCAGCAATGATTTCAGCGTACCTTTATACTCCTCTGTT
>CBIHRH010000284.1:0-6735 GCA_966212365.1 uncultured Emticicia sp.
TGCCGAAGACGATATTAAGAAATTAGTACCAGAAGGTATCGTAGGACGTGTACCATACAAAGGCCGTGCAGCTGAAATTCTTTACCAGATGGTAGGGGGATTAAAAGCAGGGATGGGCTACTGTGGCGCAGGTGATATTACCAGTTTGCAACAGGCAAAATTTGTAAAAATAACAGCTGCAGGTATTAAAGAAAGCCACCCGCACGATATTCAGATTATGCGTGAGGCTCCGAATTATTCGAGATAGTAGTTGAGATATTAAAACAGAAAACGGCTTCAAAAGGGCCGTTTTTTTGTGTATGACGATTTTTCAAATCGTCAAAAATTCGCCAGAATTTTATAATTACTATCCTTGTAAAAAAACCTACGTTTACTACTTGCATTTCTAAATTTCTCAAAAAACGATTTGAAAAATCGTTATACACACAGATTACACAAAATCCCCAATTCCATGGTTTTCGGCATACTTATTTTATATTTGCATAAGCAAAACCATACCTATGAAAACCATTTCAAAATTACTAATCCTATTATTTTGTACATCAATAAGCCTGGCACAAAGCCCACAGCTAAACATTGCCAAGCCAAAACCTTTCAAGCAGAAAACTTTCTGCAACCCTATGGATATTAATTACCAGTACAACTGGGAACAAACTAACGAAAAAATATCCTATCGCTCAGGCGCTGACCCTGTGATTATTACCCATAAAAACGAATACTACCTCTTCCATACTATTCAGGGCGGTTATTGGAAATCGAAAGATTTATTAAACTGGCAATATATTATCCCAAATCGCTGGCCGATGGAAGATATGTGTGCCCCTGCGGCTATTTCGGTAAGAGATACGCTTTATTTGTTCCAATCAACATTCCAGCAAAGACCTATTTTCTATACCACAACTCCCGAAAACGGCAAACTGCATTTCTATAACCGTTGGTTACCCCAACTGCCTAAAGATATAGGCCCCTGGGACCCAGCACTGTTTCATGATGATGCCACCGACCGTTGGTTTATGTATTGGGGTTCATCTAATGTATATCCTCTTTTCGGTGCCGAATTAGATAAAAGCAAAAACCTGACTTATAAAGAGAAAGACAATTATAAAGGCCTAATCTACCTGCACCCTGAGAAGCATGGTTGGGAACGTTTCGGCAGAGACCATAGAGATACCATCAAGCCTTTCACAGAAGGGGCATGGATGACCAAGCACAACGGTAAATATTACCTGCAATACGGCGCTCCGGGAACAGAGTTTAATGTATATGCCAATGGTACTTATGTAGGCGACGACCCATTAGGCCCATTCACTTATGCCCCATACAACCCTGTGTCTTACAAACCGGGAGGCTTCATGACAGGTATGGGTCATGGCAATACTTTTCAGGATTTGTATGGTAATTACTGGAATACCGGAACGCCATGGATTGCCGTCAACTGGAATTTTGAACGACGTATTGAAATGGTGCCCACGGGCTTTGATAAAGACGGACAAATGTATGCCAATACCCGCTTTGCCGATTTTCCGCAGTTATTACCCACCAAAAAATGGACAGATAAAAACGAATTATTCGCGGGCTGGATGTTACTATCCTACAAAAAACCGTGTACCTCATCATCAGTACAGGAAGATAAATTCTCTGCAAACTTAGTGACTGACGAAAACCCACGAACTTTTTGGGTTGCCAAAACCAATAAAAGCGGTGAAACGCTGACCATTGATTTGGAAAAACCACAAACCGTACACTCATTCCAGATTAACTATACAGACTATAAATCTGATATTTATGATAGTGCCTTGCCTAAAGTATATATTCAATACAGAGTATATTCGTCGTTAGATGACAAGACATGGACTAAGATTGCAGATAATACCAACGAGAAAAGAGATCGCCCCAATGCCTATGAAGAACTGGCAAAACCTGTGAAAGCACGTTATATCAAGTTCGAGAATGTGCATGTGCCCATGCCGAACATGGCCATCAGCGATATACGTATTTTCGGAAAAGGAACAGGTAATGCACCTGTTACCCCACAAGGGTTAAACGTATCGAGACAGACTGACGAACGTAATGCAGATATTATCTGGAAAAAAGTGCCTGAGGCTGTAGGATATAATATATTATGGGGCATCGCACCGGATAAGCTGTATCAGACTTACCAGATTTGGGGAGATGCCCCATCAAGTCTTGAACTAAGAGCCTTAACTGTTGGGCAGAAATACTATTTTGCAATTGAAGCTTTTAACGAAAATGGCGTTTCAACTTTGAGTGAAGTCGTAGGCCCACGTTAAGTTACTTTAACTCAATGGTTTTTCCGGTCTTTGATGATTTCACCGCAGCATCCAGAATCTCCATAGCTACCATATTGATTTTCAATGACCCTAAATCATTTTCAGATTTTACTTTGCCTCTTACCACAGCGGCAAAGTAACTGAATGGGTCATTCAATGGTGAAGCCAAAGGTTTAATTTCCACTTTCTCTTCCGGCGGGGCATTTCTATTACCTTTTCTTACACGCATCTGTAAACTTCTGTCGGCAATAATATAACCCGTTTTGCCATAAAACTCTGCATCCTTTCTGTCAAAAGGCCAGTTCCATGAGGCCTGAAAAATACCCTGTGCTTTCGGATAAGTCACAATGATAGTGGCCTCATCATCTACTTTTGGATACATATCAGGTTTGATAGTTTGTGTAATTGCCGTTACAGACGTGGGTCTTTCACCTTTCATCATCCACGACATAATATCGGCACCGTAACAACCAAAATCTATGATAGCCCCGCCTCCATTTTTCACAGGGTCGCCTAACCAGTCCATAAATGTATTGGTTACTCCGATTTCTTTCGGACCTGAATGTCCGTCATGAATTACTATTTTTCTGATATCACCAATAGCATGGTCTTCATTAATCATTTTATAGGCCTCATGGTTACTGGCATACCAAGTGGTTTCATAATTCGTCAATAACTGAATATTGTGCTTTTTAGCCAATGCTTCCATTTGTTTGGCTGCTGCCAGATTAACCGCCAATGGTTTTTCTACCATCACATGCACCCCTTTGGGGGCACATTTTTGTACGGTTTCCAGATGCTCTATGATGCTTCTGAAATCACAAACCGCTTCGGGTTTGGCTTTTTCAAGCATTTCGTCAAGGCTGGCATACCAAAGGCTTTCGGGCAATTTGTATTTCGCAAAGTACTTCATCGCAAGGGCTTTGTCTGGTTCTGCAAAGCCTACAACCTCTACGCCATCGTGTTTAACGTTGTTAAGAATCTGGAATACGTGGTCGTGTGTCATACCGACAATACCCATGCGAACGACTTTATCTTGCGCAAAGGCAAACTGAATGGTAATAAGGAGTAACAGGAGTGTTTTTTTCATTGTTTATTTGCTTGGTTGAATGTGAACAAATTTAATTAAAAAGCATAGGAAAGATATTTTTTCAAGAATCTTTTCACGAGAAAACCTATTTTTACGTTTAGAATAGGTAATTACATCTTTGTACTGATTAAAGTAGGGATTTTATCAGCCTTAATCTATCAGTATATATACCATAGAACCGCTCGGCAATGTCTATCAAAGTTCAGAATCTAAGTAAAGTATACGGTAATCAAAGAGCCGTTGATAATATATCCTTTGAAGTTAATAAAGGAGAAATCATTGGTTTCCTTGGGCCGAATGGTGCAGGCAAATCTACTACCATGAAAATCCTGACAGGGTATATTCCGGCAACTGAGGGAACAGCAGAGGTAAATGGCTTCGATGTCAAAACTGCGCCGATGCAGGTAAAAACGCATATCGGTTATCTTCCGGAACATAACCCTTTGTACCTGGATATGTACGTAAAAGAGTTTTTAGATTTTGCAGGCTCACTCTACGGTTTAAAAGGCAGAACCCTACAAATTAAAATTGATGAAACAATAGAAAGAGTAGGCTTAGGGCTTGAAAAACACAAGAAAATCGGACAATTATCGAAAGGTTACCGCCAGCGTGTAGGCCTTGCACAAGCCTTAATTCATAACCCTGACGTACTGATTTTAGATGAACCTACAACCGGACTTGACCCTAATCAATTAGTTGAGATACGAGACCTCATCAAAAATGTGGGCAAAGACAAAACGGTTATCTTCAGCACGCACATCATGCAAGAGGTAGAAGCCATCTGCGACCGTGTGGTGATTATCAACCGTGGCAAAATAGTTGCCGATGGTACTCTTTCAGAACTCAAAAAAGGCGGTAAAGCTATTGAAGAGGTTTTCAGAGAGTTAACTACGTAAACTTCCATTTTCAAATCTTTAAGAAATTTTCTACCAGACATTGTCCTACCAATATCTGAATCATCTGGTAGGCGAATATCTGATAAGAGTGCAGATGGGAAAAACTTTGTGATGAGGAAGCTGATAAAGTACTAATAACATAAATTGAAACCTCAAAGAAAACAGATTAGATGCTTCAAAAAGGCATTTAATCTGTTTCTTTGCATAAAAGAACTATAAAATAGAATGTTAGAAATTTGTTGCTTTTCTTTAGAATCTTGTCTGACAGCCCAAAAGGCAGGCGCTTATCGTGTCGAATTATGTGGTGGTATGTTTGAGGGAGGTACAACCCCGTCAGCAGGCTTAATTAAACTGGCACGTCAGAATCTAAGCATTAAACTATATGTCATGATTCGCCCACGTGGAGGTGATTTCTGTTACTCAGAAACCGAATTTGATGTAATGAAAGAAGATATTCAAACAGCCAAAGAACTAAGTGTAGATGGCGTAGTATTTGGTCTTTTAAATCCAGATGGAAGTATTGATGTGACTCGTACAAAGGAATTAGTAAACTTAGCCCATCCAATGAAAGTTACTTTCCATCGAGCATTTGATGTATGTGCAAAACCATTTGAGGCTTTGGAAACTATTATTGAATTAGGTTGTGAAAGAATACTGACATCCGGACAAAAAAACACAGTTACCGACGGGCTAGACTTATTAAAAACCTTAGCTGAAAAAGCAGACAATCGCATTGAAATCATGGCTGGGGGTGGTGTTAGTGCAAAGAACGCTGCACAACTATTAGAAGCAGGAGTTCATGCCCTACACATGACTGGCAAAGGCATTGTAAATAGCCAGATGGAATACCGGAAACCAGATGTAAGTATGGCAAGCGCTATATTGACCAACGAATTTGAAATGTACGAAGCTAATTTTGACAATTGCAAATCGGTAGTAGATATTATAACCACTAAAAAATATCATCTATAATTATCTAAAGCCATGAAAAAGTATTTAGGTCTAGCGTCCTTTCTATTGATAGGCATAAGCTTATCTGCATGGTTAAACACACCAAAACCTGCTGCACCTAATATTATTTTCATTATCGGCGACGACATCAGTCATGATGATATAGGTTGTTATGGTAACCCTTTGGTTAAAACACCTAATATTGATAGATTAGCCAAAGACGGCTTACTTTTCAATAATATGTTTGTCACTTCGAGCTCCTGCAGTCCAAGTCGAACGAGTATCCTTACAGGCAGGTACCCCCACAATACCGGAGCCGCAGAACTACATACAGAACTCCCTGCACACCTTACTTATTTTCCTGAACAGTTTCGAAAAGCAGGTTATTATACCGCATTAATGGGCAAATGGCATGAGGGTAAAAATACTAAAAGAGCTTATGATACCTTATTAGCAGGCGAAAAACTGAATGGCTTAGGAGGTGAAGACCAATGGATTAACATTCTGCGAGCAAGGCCTAAAGATAAGCCTTTCTTTTTCTGGTTATCGCCATTTGATGCCCATAGAGACTGGTCGGCAGACAACTTTAAAATCACTCATAATCCGGATAAAGAAGTTCGTGTTCCTAATACCCTGATTGATACCAAAGGCACACGGCAAGATCTGGCTTCTTATTACAATGAAATAGGTCGCTTGGATTATTATATTGGTGAATTGTGGAAAGAATTAGAAAGACAAGGCATTGCAGATAATACCATAATCATTTTTACAGCCGATAATGCCCGCCCTTTTCCTGGCAATAAAACCTTACTGTATGATAGAGGCATTAAAACACCTTTTATCATCAAATGGAAAGCAGGAATCAAAAGTCAACAACAAACAGATGCATTGGTTAGTACCATAGATATTGAACCGACTTTACTAGCATTAGCAGGCGTGAAACCTGCAAATACCATCCAGGGAAAAAGCTTTGTATCCCTTTTAAAAGCACCCAAAGCAGATTTCAGAAAGTATATTTTTGCAGAACATAACTGGCATGATTACGAAGCCTACGAACGAGCAATTCGGACAAAAGATTTTCTATATTTAATTAATCTTCGCCCCGAATTAGATAATGGCGGACCTATTGATGCCAATCAAAGCCTGTCGGCATTAGCTTTGAAAGAAAATAGAGATAAACTGACTCCATTACAAAAAGAAGTATTCATAAAACCCAGACCAACAGCCGAGTTTTATGATATGAGAAGTGATGCTACTCAAACCAATAACCAGATTAATAATCCCAGATATAAATCAACTATCAATCAGCTTAAAAGCACTTTAGAGCTCTGGCAGACAGAAACAGGAGATACAAGTCCAACAAAACTAACACCGGATTGGTATCATAGAGAAACAGGTAAAGCCTTACCTGAGAAAGACATCAGAGGAGAAATGCCCGGAGCAGCCAAAAAGGCTGATAGGATTAATGCGAAAGGGCCTTTTTAGTGTATCACGATTTTTCAAATCG
>CBIHRH010000285.1:0-6729 GCA_966212365.1 uncultured Emticicia sp.
GAAACCGATCTGGTTATTAATAAGGGTCTTACCGTAGGCGGTAAGAGTATGAGAGAACATCTGGAGGCCATCAACCACAAAGATGCTATCGACTATATCAAGGAGATTGCTCAGAATGATATTGAATTGTCTGAAAAAGTTGTCAAAGATATTCATGCCCTTATTCTGAGGGGTATTGATAAAGAAAATGCAGGTACTTACAGAAGAGTACCCGTCTTGATTTCGGGGGCAAGACATGTTCCGCCACAACCGTATCTGATAGAGAAATTGATGGAGGAATATTTTGAATTCTATGAAACGCATAAAAATACACTACACCCAGTAATATTGTCGGCTGAAATGCACGAAAGACTGGTGAGTATACATCCATTTATAGATGGTAATGGCCGCACTTCGAGATTAGTGATGAATTTATTATTAATAAGAAACGGGTATCCTATTGCGAATATAAAAGGAGATACAACAAGCAGACTTCAGTATTATGAAGCGTTGGAAGCAGTTCAGATGGAAGATGATAAGAATAGTTTTATACAATTTATTTCATTAGAAGTAAAGAAATCTTTAGAACATTACTTAAAATTGCTTAGATAAAACTATTTTTAGCGTTTTACTGTATGTTGTATGATATTGTACAACAAGACTTACACTTCATCTACGACAATGCTTAAAGAACCCATTACGACTTCCATTTTTGATTTATTCAAAATTGGGCCTGGTCCGTCAAGTTCTCATACCATCGGGCCTATGAAAGCTGCTTATGATTTTCTGCAGCGAGCCAAAGCTCTGCCCGAATCACAATTGGCAGAACCCCTCCAGATAAAAATTCATCTATATGGTTCTCTGAGTGCCACCGGTAAAGGGCACGGTACTGATAGAGCAGTTATTGCAGGGCTACTAGGTTGGCTGCCTGATACCTGTGAACCCAATGCTTTTACAGCTTTATTGAAAAATCCTGAGGATGTTTATCCAATCAGCATTCATGGGAAACCTATTACGCTTAAAGCCAAAAGCATTTTGTTTGAAAGAGGACGTTATGATTCTCCTCATCCTAATACTCTGGTTTTTCAGTTGTTGAGCAATGGACAAATTATTCTTGAGGAAGAATATTATTCGGTGGGAGGAGGGTTTATTCAGCGCAAAGGAGAAGATATTCAGGCAGCTAGTAATAAGGCACCTGCCTATCCTTTTTCTACGATGGATGAATTAATGGAACAGCTAGTGAAAAATAAGCTGTCCTTAACTGACCTGATGATAGCTAATGAAATGGCTTTAACAGGCTTGACCCGCAAAGGAGTCTATCAGAAAATAGACGATATTCTGGAGACTATGCATAAGGCGGTAAAGAGAGGTCTACGACATAAAGGCGTTTTACCAGGTAGCATTAAGCTGAGAAGAAAAGCCCCTGTTTTATTCGAGCAAGCCAAAAGCCATGCCTCTGCCACTGATAGTTTTATGGTATTCCTGAATGCCTATTGCATGGCAGCTTCAGAAGAAAACGCCGCTGGTAATATTGTAGTCACCGCTCCAACCTCTGGTGCATCAGGAGTAATTCCGGGGATAACCTATCTGCTTCGCAATCATTATCATTATGATAAACAAAAGCTGAGAGAAGGCATGCTAGCTGCTGCAGCCGTGGGATTTCTGATAAAACATAATGCCAGTATATCAGGCGCTGAAATGGGTTGTATGGGCGAAATCGGCTCTGCATCTGCCATGGCGGCCGCTATGTTAACCTATTGCGCCGGGCGTTCGATTGAAACTGTTGAAGCAGCTGCCGAAATAGCGATTGAACACCATCTGGGCATGACCTGCGACCCTATCGGTGGCTATGTGCAGATACCTTGTATTGAGCGCAATGCCATGGGAGCTATAAAAGCCTATAATGCTTATCTTCTGGCTTCATCAGGCAATACGGGGTATCAGAAAATATCTTTGGATAGTGTGATTAAGGTTATGCGTGCTACCGGAAAAGATATGTCGAAAAAATATAAAGAGACTTCACAGGCAGGTCTGGCCCTCAGCGCTACTGAATGCTAAATTACCTCACCCCATCCCCTCTCCTGAAAAAGGAGAGGGGCTAAAAAAAGTCTCCCTCCGCGCGGCGTCCGCTCCTTTTCTAGGAGAGGGAGATTTAGAGGGTGAGGTGAATAACCCTTTGTTTTCTGAAAGAATTTGCCTAGTTTCGGTCATAGAAAACTGCAAATGCGGGTAGTCTTTTATTAAGCCATGAAGTACCTCGTTCTCCTGTTATTTATTCCACTCATTACCTATGCACAATTGCCACAGGTCAGGTTTGAGCATCTGACATCAAGGGATGGATTGCCAAGTAATAATGTTTTAAATGTTGTAGAAGATAAAGGAGGTTTTGCCTGGATAGGCACCCGTAAATATCTTACACGCTACGATGGCTATCGGTTTCAGAATTTTACAAGAGTAGAGGGGATATATAATCATGGTGTAAGCACCGACTGGCAGAATAATATCTGGTTTTCTTCAACTACTATTCCATTCGGAAGAATAGATAATAAGACCTTTAAAATCAATGATTTTACCAGTAAACTACCGCCTCTGAGCGATGGTAATTATGGTAATATTTATTTCGACCACCATAAACAAGGCTGGATTAGTGATTTTCATGGCGTCTATCGGTTTGACCCGAACACCTTCAAGTTTAAGTATTTCCCTTTGCCTAATACCACTTATAAAGACATCAAAGGTGATTTTATAGAAGATAAACAGAAAAACCTGTGGGTAATAGGTTTAGATGTAGGTATTTATAAATACGATGCTGTTAAACAACAATTGCGCTGCGTAATAGGGCCGAATATTGCCGACCCTGCCAAACGTTTTTTCTTTGAAACAAGCAGGGCTATTATCGATGAACATGGCATTATCTGGATTGCTGCCTTTCAGAAAGGCTTAATAAGGTTTAATCCCCAAACTGAGGAAATCAAATTTTATGATAACCATATTATGGCAGTTTGCGCCGATAAAGACGAAAGTGGTAAGCAGATACTATGGGTAAGCGATGGCAAAACCATTGGAATCTTCAGACCTGAACAAGAGAAATTTTACTTTTATGAAGATGTATATTCAGACGAGATTCAGGTCTATAATATCTGCAAAAGTCCTGCAACAGGCGTGGTATGGTTTTGCAGTAATCAAGATGGCATTTTTTCTTATAATCCTCATAACCAATTAATTAAAAGTATCAATTTTGCGAATGTCATTCCTCAGAAAAACCTTACTATTAATGCCATTCTGAAAGATAGCACAGATGCCAGCGGACAAACTTTTTATCTGGGTTTTTCGCGTTGGGGTATGGCCAAATGGAATAGGGCTGATAACTCTAAGCAATTTTTTGAGTATCCACATTACCCTGCTCAGGCAGAAACCCGACAGATGCTGCAGGATGAGGAAGGTAAGATATGGATTTTTACTAATCAATGGCAAACCTGGGTGGATGGCAAGGAGAATCCGGAGGATAATAATTTTGAAGGAATATTTGTCTTTGACCCTAAGAAACAGCAGTTTATTCCTACGCCCTTTATTACCCATCATGGTTTCTTCACAGTTCCTTTTTACTCCATTGGCATGGAGGATTCAAAAAAGCGTCTCTGGATTATTAACCATTATCTAAGCTTGCATATAGTAGATAAAAAGACAGGCAGAGAACTGATGCTATGGGATAAAAAAGACCATACAGAATTGATGAGAGACCGATGGTTGATGGATATTCTGGAAGATAAGCAGGGGCGTTTCTGGCTGGGTACTACCGGAGGGGTTTTCTATTTTGATGAAAAAACAAGGAAGTTCGAACAGGTAAAGTTCACAGAAGATGATAACCGGGAGGTGTCTGTCATTAAACTATTATTGGATAAAGAAGGCAATGTGTGGGTGACCGGCTGGGATATTCTGGCAAAAATCAGCCAGAATTATAAGGTAAAGATGGATTTGAGCTCAAAAAATGGCATTTATGATGTAGAATGCCGACAAATAGCAGAAGATAATCATAGCAATATCTGGATCGGGACTCTGGGAGGTTTGCAATTATATATTCCCTCGCAAAACCGTTTTCTGAGATTTACTCAGAATGACGGCCTGCTCAGTGATAATACTACTTTCAGCTTTTATATGAACGAAGGTAAAGAATTGCTGATTGGCCAAAAGAATGGCCTCAATATCGTTAATACAGAAGATATTCTGCAAAGCAGAGCCTTAAATAATATCGCCATCAGTTCGGTTACTGTTAATAACGAACAAAGATTTTATGACTGGGCGAGGCCTTTTGACCTGAAACGTACTGAAAATGCAATTACCTTTCATATCTCAGCACTGAATTTCCTGAAAGACAACCAGAATCACTATAGTTATTACCTGGAGGGATTGGAAGAAGATTGGATTGATGGGAGGGATAATGCCACTTTTACCTATAATAATTTATCGCCAGGTGACTATACTTTTCATGTACGGCTGCTTGATGAAAAAGAGAATAAGCAATTAAAGGAAGTAGTAGTTAATTTTTCAATAGCGCCTTATTATTATGAAACCTGGTGGTTTAAGACTTTGATTGTAGCATTGATTATTGGTCTCGCCTATCTGTTTTATCGCTTCCGTATCAATCAGCTTTTGAAACTACAGGAGGTTCGCAACCGCATATCCAGAGATTTGCATGATGATATCGGGTCTTCATTGAGTAGTATCTCCTTACTGAGTGTCATGGCAAGTAAGAAAATAGATCCGCAGAATCCATCAAATCAGCTACTGAAACAGATACCTGAGGAAGTAAGCCGATTAAGTAGTGCCATAGATGATATGATATGGAATATCCGTCCGGAAAATGATGATTTCGAGAATTTCTTTGTTCGACTGAGAGACCACACTGTTCAGATGCTACAGGCACAGGATATTGATGTTGATATAGATTTCTCAATTACAAATCAGGCAGGAAACTTGTCGATGGAGGTACGAAGAAATATCTTTTTAATTGTAAAAGAAACACTGCATAATATTACCAAACACGCTCAGGCAAAGCATGTGGATATAAAATTGCATACACAACGAGGTATGCTTGTAATTGAAATCAAAGATGATGGAAAAGGTTTTGATAAGAACAAACCTTCCTCTCGTAATGGGCTACGAAACATGGCAAGCCGGGCTGCCGAAGTAGGAGGTACCTTTGAAATTAACTCAGAAATCGGCAAAGGCTCTGAGATTATTCTAAGTGTACCTATGGTGCATAAAAAACTCATGAGGATTTAAGCAAGAGGCAATGGAGTTTTAAAATTAGTTTCGTAAAATTGTTGTAATTATTCAACCCGGCGTATTTGCCACATTAAACTAATAAAATACCTTATGAAACGAATTTGTTATTATGCTTTTGTAATGCTTTTACTAACCACTGCCGGCTTTGCACAAAAGTCAAAAGATGGTTGGTACTCTTTGTATGATGGTAAATCATTTGATGGCTGGAAAGTGGGCGATAATGCCGGCACGTTCAGCATCGAAAATGGGGCAATTGCTGTTAATGGCCCTGTAGCGCACTTATTTTATGTAGGGCCGGTTAACAATCATGATTTTAAGAACTTTGAATTTAAAACACAGGTAATGACTACCCCCGGTTCAAACTCAGGAATTTATTTCCATACCGAGTTCCAGCAAGGTAGCTGGCCTGATAAAGGGTATGAGGTACAGGTAAACAATTCGCACACTGACTGGAGACGCACAGGAAGCTTGTATGGTATTCAGGATGTAAAAGATACTTTAGTGAAAGATAATGTATGGTATACCGAGCATATCATTGTGAAAGATAAGCATGTAACTATTAAAATTAATGATAAAGTAGCCGTAGAATATGATGAGCCTGCTGACTTACCTGCCAACAGAAAAGGTAGAAGAATAAGCAGTGGTACATTTGCCTTACAAGGCCATGACCCTAAGAGCAAAGTATATTTCAAAGATATAATGGTAAAACCTTTGCCTTAAGCATAATCAGATAGATACATTACAAGCCTTTTGCCTTTGGGTAAGGGGTTTTTTTATACACTTGTATACCCGACGTAATATATAAAAAGGAAACCAGGCACACCATTAAATGGAAGCCCAGTTTCCTAAAATATATGATTTATCTTGAAGGATATTAGTATCTACGTCCGCCGCCGCCATTGCCGCCACGGTCACCACCACGGTTGTAGCCACCACCACCGCCGCCGCGGTTAAAGTCGCCACCACCACGATTGAAACCACCGCCACCACCTGATGGTCTTTCTCTTCTTTCTTCTGCCTGGTTTACAACAGCTGTACGGCCACCAATTTCGGCACCATTTAGCTGAGCGATAGCTTTCAATGCTGCTGCATCGTCTGGCATTTCAACAAAAGCAAATCCTTTGCTTCTTCCGGTAACTTTGTCGATGATAATTTTCACAGAACTAACTTCACCATATTCTTCAAAATATTGCTTTAATTCACTTTCTTCAATTCTAAATGGAAGACTTCCAACAAAAATGTTCATGATAACTTGATATGATTTGATTGATAAATTTATACAAAAGTATATTTATTTTATTGAATAACTATTAATAAAGGTTTTTTTGATGCTAAATAATGAAAAATAATAATTCGGAACCTTATTTTCATTCTTAAACACCCCACAATTAACTAATTATTCGGCAATTTCCGACTTTTTAAACCTAAAAAATAAAAAAGTGTGAAGTACAAATATGCACTGGT
>CBIHRH010000286.1:0-6712 GCA_966212365.1 uncultured Emticicia sp.
CTGTTTGATTCGTAAGTGTATTCAATAGCCAAAGCATCCCTGATAGTATCGTTATCCAGAGACCTGAATTTGTCTAATTCGGCTTTTAATGCATCTATTTCTTCTAGTATTCCATTCATCTAACAATGCCATTCAACCTATTTATTCTTTCACGAATTAATACCATTTCAGACAACTAACAAAATCCGGCAGGCTCTTTTATTTACCAACCATTGCAGGTGGTCGGCCACGCAAGGCACTCCAGGTATCATCAATAGCGATTTGCGTAACCGCCTGAACACCCGCCAGTTCCAGCGCCGACCACACTGTTTCTCTTTTAATATCACTTTTGATTTTCCCGGTTCCCTTCGGATAACAGGCCCAGAACAGGCAATCATACTTACCGGCATCTTTTACCTCAGCACAAAGTCTTTCGAGTTCGTCCTGCTTAGTGGCAAATACCTGCACAAAATCATACTTTTTACCAGATTCGGCTGTAGTATCATGCGCTATATATTTTAGTATAGCCGTTTATTCAGCAGGGGCGTTTACTATAATTAAAGCCCCTGTGTCTTTCAATCTCATTTTTTTAAAAATAGCGACTGCATCCATATATCTTATTGTTTTTGACCCAAGCTAAACCAATTGCCCGAATCATCTTTGAACAAGGCTTCTATACCGTAAAATTCTTCTTTAGGTGCTTTGGTAAACTCTACACCTTTGGCTTTTAGTTCTTCGTAAGTGGCATAAATATCATTGCATTGAAAAACGGCATAACCAAAAGTGCCTCTTTTCACCAGTTTTTTCATTTGTTCTGCCGATTCATCATCGAACATCATACCTGAAACAATCGGCATCAGTGTAATCTCAATATCCGGTTGCTCGGGTGTGGTTACTGTCAGCCAGCGCATGCCCGGCCCCATAGGTGCATCGGTAGCTACCTGAAAACCCAATTTATTTACATAAAAATCGTAGGCGCTGTCCTGGTCTAAGACATAAATGCTTACATGAGAGATTTTTGAAATCATGGTCGTGTCTGTTTAAATAAATAATGGGTCAAACCTCGGTAATCCTTCATGAAACCACTTCTTCAAAATTGCTTTTTTTCTTCCAGCCTTTAGCCTCTGCAAAACAACCGGGTATATATCTCAATGGCTTAGCCAGAATTTCAGATTGACGCGCTAACTGCTCTCGTTGATAGACTGATGGTGTTTTGCCTACACTTCTCTTGAATAGGCCCGTAAACGAACTCACGCTATCAAAACCAACGCCATAGCAGACCTCTGCCACAGGTATAACTGTTTTAAGCAATCCCTTGGCTTTCTCGATTCTCACATAGGTAAGGTATTGATGAGGTGTTTTACCATAGGTATTCCTGAAAAGTCTGATGAAGTGAAATTTTGAGAAAAACGCTTCATCAGCAATATCATTCAAATCGATATTATCCTGATAATGCTTATCAATAAAGAGTTTCGCCTGTACGATTCTGCGATAGAGATATACTTTTGGGTATTGGGCTTGCATCTCCTAATATTTAATGCCCCGCTTTCTGATAACTCCACCCCTCTTCCTGTTTTAGTACAGTTTCGGCAATGGCTGATGGTACAAAAGAGCCACTCGGTAATATATCTGAATCGGCTAGTTTATAACGTTTCATGGTGTTGCGACAAACGGCAAATACTACACCGTCTTTTTGCAATTGCTCTATCTGTGCCGCATAAGGAGAAGTACCTTTCTTAATAAAATCAATGGCAGGCCCATGAATCAGCACTTCAACTTTTGTGCCTGGCAATTCTTTCCATAAATTTCTGATCTGGCGCATCACAATACTCTGGTCGGTAGTATCGGCGCTATTCATATCTATTAATAACTTATGTACTTTGGTTTGCGCATAAGTATTTGAGAATGCCAATAGCATCATTCCAAATGCTACTGCAAAAATCTGAATACGAGTTTTCATAGGATATATGGTTTAATTTGTTTTTGTTTCCCAAGTCTTGTGTGTAACGCTTATACTCGTCCTCATACGAGCGTGTCCGCATACGGGCTTTTTGGACTTGATTCCCTCAATTACTTAACTGATAATGGCTGCTCAAATTTAGTTTTACTGGAATGCCTAAGCGTGCCACGCCCTTTTGCTGACGAGTATAGGCGTGACACGCAGACCTCATTTCTTATCATACCACTCTTTAATAGGCTTAAATGGCCCGTATTTATGCTGTTGCTCGCTGAATGAATCGGTATATGGGCCAAATGGATGGTCTATCGGTTTTTTAGCTATATCCGGCCAATCGCCGCTTAAATCTTTTGTCGGGCGAGGCATTGAGTTGACAAAAGCCGCCACATCCCATGCTTCCTCATCGCTTAGCTTCGGTTTTTCGTAGGTTGTACCATAGGGCATATTATATTTAACATATCCGGCAAACATGGATACCCTGAATAAACCTGCCCCTGTATTATAACTATGCTCGCCCCATAATGGCGGATACGTATACGTTTTACCATCTGCCGCCATTGTCCCCTCTCCACTAGCTTGATGGCATGACTGACAGTTTTTCTCATAAACTAATTTCCCCTTCTCCGGGTTGGCTGCTCTTGTCAGGTACTTTACCTTAAAAATCCCTGCCCCTTTAGGTGATACTTTTTTAGGCACATCAGTACCCAGCCACTTAATATATGCCTTTATTGCTTGCATTTCATAGCTTGTAGAATCCAATGCACTACCATTCAGACTACGTTCTAGACAATCATTTACCCGTTTGACTATACTTTCTTTACTACCCGACCTCGCCCGAAATCTGGGGTAGGTTGAATAAACGGCAAAATAGTTGTTGCCCCAGGGTTGAGTACCTGCCTGCAAATGGCAATTCTGGCAGTTCATCCCATTGGACATCTGTCTCACACTTCCATTTGGCCCCAGATATTGAGCAGTATTCGCTATCAGGTCCCGGCCGTAGCGTACCTTTTCTTTTTCTTCTTTGCTGAGTCTATCCATTCGCCAATCTGAGGGGGCTGTCCAGAGATTTACAAAATTTGTATCAATTTTAATAAATTTCTTCTCATTTGCAGATAAATTTGAGGCAAATTCTGAAACCGGGAAAAAGCTTTCCAATAATAATCCCAGAATCAGAAAAGCCAGTACAGAAACTATGACAGCAATCCATTTCAAACTAATAAGGATTGTCTCAATAGTTTTATCTGTCGGCTTTTGCGCAGGAGAAGGCATTGTAATAGGTAAGTTTTCTTTATGCAAAGTACACATTTTTTCTATTATCCTAACCAACACCAAATAATGAAATTTCTGAGAATACTTCTATTTATACTGATTCTTCCCTGCGTCAGCTTTTCACAACAATATGTTCGGGTCAATCAATTAGGTTATTTACCCAATGCTATCAAAGTAGCAGTACTTTTATCGAAAGATAATACACCTATCCACTCTTTTGAAATCAGAGACGCCCTAACCGACAGGATTGTTTTTAAATCAAATAAAATTCAATCCCATGGTGCATTTGGTAACTTTGCTGCTTCTTACCGATTAGATTTCTCAGCCTTTCAGAAAACAGGAGCTTATTATATTTATTTACCCAGAGCCGAATCGGTCAAATTCAGGATTGCCAACGATGTATATGCCGGAACAGCCGATTTTCTATTGAAATATATGCGTCAACAAAGGTGTGGGTATAATCCTTTTTTGAAAGATTCCTGCCATACGCAGGATGGTTTTATTGTCTATCATACCGACCCTAAGAAAGATTCAACCCATATTAATGTAGTTGGCGGATGGCATGATGCCTCTGATTATTTGCAATATACTACCACTACTGCCAATGCTATTTACCAGATGTTGCTGGCCTATCAGCACAATCCAACGGCTTTTAAGGATGCCTTTAATGCCAACGGACAAGAGGGCGCTAACGGCATACCGGATATTCTGGACGAAGTAAAATGGGGTATCGACTGGCTTTTGCGCATGAATCCAGCCTATGGAGAAATGTATAACCAGATTGCCGACGACCGTGACCATTCAGGATTGCGCTTACCTACACAAGATGTAGCCAATTATGGGAAAGGCAAAATGAGACCTGTGTACTTCTGTACCGGTAAACCACAAGGCGCTTTTCAATATAAAAGTCGGGCGACAGGTATTGCTTCTACAGCCGGGAAATATGCTTCTACTTTTGCGCTTGGTTCGAAAATATTACAGAAATATTACCCAGATTACGCTAAAAACCTGAAAAACAAAGCAGTGGAAGCCTATGATTGGGGGAAGAAAAATCCGGGGGCCTGTCAGACCGCCCCATGCAAAGCGCCTTATTTTTATGAAGAGGACAATTGGACGGATGATATGGAACTGGCAGGTGCAGAATTGGCTAAACTCACAGCTGATAAAGCTTATCTGAAAGACGCGATAGATTTCAGCAAGCAGGAAACCATTACACCCTGGATGATTAATGATACCGCCAGGCATTATCAATGGTACCCGTTTATGAATGCCGGGCATTATCAGTTGGCAAATCAAACGACCGACAAACAGACTTATAAAAGCTATTATGAGAAAGGTTTAAATGCTATATTAGCCAGAGGAAAAAAGAATCCTTTCCTGAATGGGATTCCTTTCATCTGGTGTTCTAATAATCTGGTAACTGCTACGCTTACTCAACTTCACTTGTACCGTAAAATGGGCGGACAGGGTTTTGAGGAAATGGAAGCAGCCTTGCGGGACTGGTTATTTGGTTGTAATCCGTGGGGAACGACTATGATTGTTGGTTTACCCCTGACAGGAGATTCGCCTCAGGATCCTCATTCTTCATTTACAATCAAGTATAATTATCCTATTGATGGTGGACTGGTAGATGGCCCTGTAAGAAATTCTATTTTCTCGGGCTTGAAATATGTAGCTCTTCGTTTCCCCGATGAATATGCTGATTTCCAATCAACATTGGCAGTCTATCATGATGATTTTGGAGATTATTCAACTAACGAACCTACGATGGATGGAACAGCTTCTTTGACTTATTATCTGTCGACTTTGGAAACGACTGTCCCGACTACTGCTAAGACTCAAAATAAAACCATTACCAAAGGGGCTATTACTCGTTTTAATCCACAACAAAAGGTAATTCGACTGGCTTTTACAGGTCATGATTTTTATGAGGGTGGGCAAACGGTCAGAAATGCTCTAAAGAAAAATGCAGTAAAGGCATCTTTCTTCTTTACCGGAGATTTTTATCGAAACGCTGAAACCCAGTCTCTTATTAAAAACTTGCAAGCCGATGGGCATTATTTAGGGGGACATTCGGATAAACATCTGCTTTATAATGATTGGACTAAGCGCGATTCGTTATTGGTGGACAGAGAGACATTTGAAAACGACCTGAGAGCCAATTATGAAGCAATGGCAGATTTTGGTATCTCTAAAGACAAAGCACTCTACTTTATGCCGCCTTTTGAATGGTATAATGAAACTGTAGCCGAATGGACAAAGGCATCGGGTTTACAATTAATCAATTTTACAGCCGGAACAGGTTCTAACCGGGATTATACGTATCCGGAAATGGGTGGGAGATATGCCAATAATCAGACTATTATGAACGATATTCTCAAATATGAAGCCAATGCTAAAGATAAACTGAATGGCTTTGTATTGCTCCTGCACTTAGGCACTGACCCACGAAGGAAAGAGAAGTTCTATAATAGATTAGATGAATTGATTAAGGTTCTGAAGAAGAAAGGTTATAAATTTGAACGTTTATGAGTTTGATTTTGATAGAACTGTTTTAATACTTATGCTGTTCTAAATTTATTACATGTACCCAAAACCATTTATATATGTCTCTAAAAATTGTCGACCAGGCACCTGATTTCAAATTATATAGTAGTGAGAAAAAGGAAATAAATCTTTCTGATTATCGTGGTAAAAATGTAGTAATACTATTCTTTCCATTAGCATTTACAAGCGTTTGCACAGCAGAACTTTGCCAGATGCGAGACGATATAGCTACGTATTCAAGACTTAATTCTGATGTAGTAGGTATTTCGGTAGATTCTCTTTATACATTGGGTAAGTTTAAGGAAGAGCAAAAATTACCCTTCCCTTTGCTATCAGATTTTAACAAAGAGGCTTCTCAGGCTTTTGGCTCGCTTTATGAAAACTTTTCTTACGGTATGCACGGAGTCTCTAAACGCTCGGCGTTTGTGATTGATAAAGATGGGATTATTCGATATGCAGAAGTATTGGAGAAAGCAAGTGAGGTACCGAATTTTGTAGCAATTAAAAGCACATTGGAGAGTTTATAAGTAGTATTTCAAAGATATAGTGTCCCCCTTTTGTCTGGGCAAGAGGGGGACTTTATTTTTAGTCCTGAAAACCTCCTACAATACCATTTACAATTGAAAGGATAAATCCGAAGATAAGAGGTTGTAAGAAGCCATCAACACTAAAGCCAGACACTAAATAATCGCATAAATATACAACAGCTACGTTTACAACCAGATAGAAAAACCCTAAGGTAATAATAGTAATTGGTAAAGAAAGGAGCTGAAGAATGGGTTTAACAAAAGTATTAAGGATACTCATTACAAAAGCTACAATTACTGCGGTTGTAAAAGTATCAACATGAATTTTACTTAAAATAGCAGGCATAAAATCCACTGCAGCGCCGCACCATATCAAACGAATAATATAATTGAGCATAGTAAAAAGACATCCTTCCCCATAGGATATCAGGTT
>CBIHRH010000287.1:0-6705 GCA_966212365.1 uncultured Emticicia sp.
GATGCAATCAATCAGGATGAATACTGGTCGTTGAAGTCAGAATCTTTAAAAAGCGACGCAAAGGTTTCTGTAAACAGCAAATCTGATTTAGATGGTATTGCTTTCTTGGATAAAGGTACCTGGTCAATGACAGAAGATGCGAATCTTTCGTCTGCTACTAACCTGAAAGATGGCGCTCTTTTCACTTTAGCGAAAAGCCGTAACATTCAACCAGGTATCGGTGTATATCCAAACCCAACAGAAGGAGAGTTCTTCTTGAAACTTTCAGGTATGAACGAAAACGAAATGATTACTGTAGATATCACTAATCAGGACGGTTCTAAAATTATGCACAAAGAAGGTTTCGTAAAAGACCTACGTAAAGCATACGTATTACCTGAAAATCTTCCTGCTACCGAACTAACTGTAAGAGTTCTTAGAGGAGATTCTAAAAAAGCTTTATACCAAAAAATGATTTTGAACAAATAATCATTCTTTGAAAATATTCAATATATCAGAAAAGCTGCCTTCATAAAGGTGGCTTTTTTGTTTTATAATCTCACAGAAATATTGTGCAAAAAGCTAAGCGAAAGCTTTCTACAAAAATATCCCGAATTCTTTCAACAGGCATCAAAAGATTCCTATCTCGGGAATAGTTTTTAGTAAGAATTTAGTAAGAAAAATTGTATAGTTATTTGGCCGAAAGTTGATTTACGAAAAACACACAAAGCAAAGTAGTGTAGATATCGGAAAGCAAGGATTATACGAGTGAAAAAATATTAGGGCTTTTATGCAACCTTTTTATATTTTTATCATCTTATTTTAGTACATACATAAACTATACCAAAATCATGAAAAGACTATTCATTTTATTCATCTTTTTTTCAACTACTGTTTTCGCACAAGATAAACGTACATTCAATGTATCAGGCTTCGATAAACTGGATATGGGCAGTGCCTTTGTTATCACAGTTACACAGTCTGCCAATTATAAAGTAGATGTATCGGGCCGTGAACAGGATTTGAAAGACTTAGTAGTAAAAGTTTCAAACGGCAAATTGGATATCGGGTATCCAAATAACTGGGGTGGTTGGAAAAACCGTAAAGAAGTATACGTTACTATCACAATGCCTAAATTGGTAGGAGTTGATTTCTCAGGCGCATGCAAAGCAAAGGTTACAGGTTTTTCAAGCGACAAAATGGATATTGATGTATCAGGGGCTTCTCAGGCTACTTTTGAAATTAACGCTAAAAATCTCTCATTAGATTGCTCAGGGGCATCAGGTTTAACTATTACGGGTGACGGACAAAGCCTGAATGCAGATATATCAGGTGCTTCAAGCGTAGATGCTTATGCTTTTAAAGTAACTACAGCCAATATTGATGCCTCAGGTGCCAGTGGTGCAAAAGTAAATGTATCAAGCAAAATTGTAGCAGAAGCCAGTGGCGCAAGTAATGTACGTTACAAGGGCGGTGCTAGTTCGGTAGTAGCAAATACTTCTGGTGCTGGTTCGGTGAAATCGGCGAATTGATATATTTAGTGAATGGCAAAAAACAAACTTTAATGACTTTTTTGACTGATAATATTATGGATTTACCTCGTTGAGTCCACCCCACCCTAACCCTCCCCAACAATGGGGAGGGGACAAAAAAGCCCCTCTCCCCATTGTTGGGGAGAGGGGTTGGGACGGTCCGCCGCAGCGGTGTGGGGTTATTCTTCATTTACATCACTACCTCTTTATCAGTCATAATAGTCAATACTTCTGTATCCATCAGGCGAATTGCAAGGCCTTGTGTCTTTGGCAATTCATAATGGAAGAAATATTTCATGGTATGAATTTTACTTTCGTAGAAATCAACATCATCAGCCCCTGCGATTAATTTTTGTTGCGCTACAATTGCTTGTTTAAGCCATTGCCAGGCAACTACGTTCAGGCTGGCCATCTCCATATAAAGTGTTGCATCTGATAAGAAACGCTCAATGTCTCCCGTTCCGGCAATACCCAATAAATGCATCGTTACCTCCTGCAATTGCTTGCTGCTTTCTGTAAGCAAGGCTGCGTACTTTTTCAGTTCGCTATATCCCATAGCCGACTGAATAGTTTTGCCAACTTCCTGTCCTAAGAGTTTCATGGTTTTGCCTCCGGCCATCATTACTTTTCTGCCCAGTAAATCCTGAGACTGGATACCCGTGGTACCTTCGTAGATAGGAGTAATGCGAACATCTCTATAATATTGCTCCACCGGAAAATCTTCTGTAAAACCATATCCACCAAAACACTGAACGGCATCATTGATAGACTTCACACCATATTCACATGGGAATGTTTTGGCGATTGGAGTCAGTAATTCTACCAGTAGATGTGCATTTTCTTTTTCTTCCGGGTCGTCACTGGCTTCTGATAAATCAAAAAACTTAGAGGTTTCTAACAACAATGATAATCCACCTTCAACTACTGATTTCTGGAATAAAAGCATCCGTTTCACATCAGGGTGTTGGATTATCGGTATTTGCGGAGTATCTAAAGCTGTTTTCGCATTTAACCTACGGCTTTGCGGACGTTCTTTGGCATATTCCAGCGCAGCATAATAGGCAGCAGAGGTGATAGAAATCCCTGTAAGACCTACGCCAATCCGAGCCTCATTCATCATCTGGAACATATAGTTCAAACCCTTGTTAGGCTCGCCTACCAGATAACCAATGCAATCATCATTTCTATCACCAAAGCCTAAGTGCATGGCAGGAACACCTTTCTGACCTAATTTATGATAAATACCCATTGAGGTAATATCATTATCGGTACCATCCAGGCGGAATTTAGGAACTACAAACAACGAAATTCCTTTGGTACCTTTCGGTGCGCCTTTGATTCGGGCCAGAAATAAATGGATTACATTCTCAGTCGCATCATGGTCGCCGGCTGAGATAAATACCTTTTGTCCTCTGATTTTATAAGTGCCATCTTCTAAAGGCTCGGCAGATGAAGTTATATCAGATAGTGAGCTTCCGGCTTGTGGCTCGGTCAGGCACATTGTGCCTTGCCATTTGCCCGAAATCATGTTTTCTATATAATCTTTTTTCAAATCGTCAGAACCAAAGTTGGCAATCAGGCGCGCACCTCCGGCTGTCAGCCCAATATACATCATACCATTATTAGCCGACATCAGTATATAACCAACCGCACTAGTAATAGTCATGGGTAATTGTGCACCGCCATTTTCATAAGAGAAATCGGCACCGATAATGCCCGACTCTCCTACGGCTTTCAGATAATTTCTGATAGATGGGTGAACTTTCACTTTACCGTCTTTCAGTTCTGGCTGGTTTTTATCAACCTCTTTCACAAACGGAAACATCAGATTTTCGGCAATCTGGGTTGCTGCATCGATAGTCATATCGAAGGTTTCCTTATTATGGTCAGCGAAATAGCTATGCTTTGTCAGTGATTCTGCCTGGTGTACCTCATAAAGCAGAAAATTTACATTTCGTTTACTGAAAAAATTCTTTGCCATGCTACTATTTCTTTAAGTTTTATGGTGTTGAATAGAAAAGAAGGGAGGATTTTTACATTAATCCCAACATTTTGGCGTATTTCATCATCGCACCCGGATTCGATATTTTCAGCTTACCCATCATCATCGCCATCATCGGATTCATATCGCCTGTGGCAATTTTTACAAAGTCATCGTCACTTGCCTTAATTACACATTCAGCTTCGCCTACCAGGCCCTCTTTTAGCTCTGCTTTGCCATCGGCCACTTGCATAGAGTAAGTTGAGCCATTAAAATCAAAATGTAATATTGTGTTTACATCGCCAATTTCGGTTCCGTTGAGTTTCGCAGCGGTATTTTCTAAGTATTCTTTTGCAGACATTATTATATAAAGTTTTTGAGAAAAAATTGATTGGCGAAATTTAAGAAAAATAAGGCTGATATTATGCAAGCATACTAATTTTTTTATGAAAAATTTGTCATTTTAACTAAAAAATTAAATATTTGATACTTATTTATTAGCTATTTCGTAATAGTTTCGTATATTATTCCAATTGCGAAATAGTTAATAAAAAATGCAAGAATTTTTGCGTGCTAAAGACAACCCAATAAAAAATTCTTTCCGTATAGTTACTTTTCCCTAATCATACTGTCAAAATTGAAAAACAAAGCTTTTAAAGGAATTGCAGATGAGGAGTTGGTTCGTTTGTATATCGAAACCCAACGTAACGTTTATTTTGAAGAACTTTATGATCGCTACGTCGATAAAGTATTCCGTAAATGTCTTTCATTTGTAAAAAATGAAGCGCAAGCCGAAGACTTCACACACGATATTTTCCTGAGAGTGGTATTAAAACTGGGAAGTTTTAAAGAGCATGCCAAATTCTCTACATGGCTTTATTCTATTACATACAATTATTGTATGGACCAGGTAAGGCAAACGAAGCGACAGGCAGAGGTAGCATTGGATGAAAACTTTGATTTGGCCGATGACGGATATGATTTAGAACTAGTGGAAATGCAAACGCAGGGCCTTAAAAAAGCTTTACAAAAAATTGACCCCGACGAAAGAGCTATTCTGTTAATGAAGTACCAGGATGATTTTAGTATCAAAGAGATAGCAGAAACTTTTAAGATAACCGAAAGTGCCGTAAAAATGCGCTTGATGCGTACAAAAGAGAAATTAAAGAAGATATATACCGAAAATGTTATTTTCTTCTTGATTATACTAATTAAAGTTATCTGGTTCTGGAGAAAGTAATTGACCAACTTAGCACATTTTAAGATAATAAACTGTTGAAAGATATAATTAGAAGAGAGATTCTGGAAACGTTGAATACGATTTTCTAAAAAATATTTTTTTTATGACCGACGAAACAATTCAAGACTTTGAGGATGATGCTCAAGCCCCCGCGCACCTGAAAGGGATGATTACGGCGGAAATTGACGTCATTCGGGATATCATGCAGGTTGTACAGATGTTTTTAGGAGAAACAATGGTGACGGGAGTAATATTATTGCAGGAGTTGGAGAATAAAGAGAAAGAAGACGAAAAGTAGTAATTTTTGAATGCATTGGCTTATGAATGGAAAAGTACCAAGTTTTGTAGAGACCCTCATGGAGACTTTTAACAACCTTATTAAAAGTTTCATGGGCTTCATATATAACCTTATAGGGGCATTAGCTATATTAATCATCGGTTGGTTGGTAGCCAAAGCGGTTGCTGCTATCACAAAAAAAATGCTTCAGCAGATAGGTGCTGATAGAATTGGTGAAAAGCTGACTCAGATTGAGCCCATCAAAAGTATGAAGGTAGAGATAAAAATAAGTACGATTATCTCTAAGATTCTCTACTACTTTATTCTGATATTCATCCTGCGTCCGGCGGCAGATACTTTAGGAGTGCCTGCTATTTCGGATATGGTAAAATTGTTGGTTGAGTTTATTCCGAAGATGATTTCGGCAGGTATCATGCTATTTGTGGGTATCTGGCTAGCCGATACACTCCGCAATTTTGTGGTATCGCTCTGCAAATCTTTCAATATCGCTGCCGGAAAACTGATAGGAACAGCCGTTTTCTTCTTTCTGCTTATCATTTTTGTGATTCAGTCGGTAGCGCAGGTAGGTATTAATACAAGCTTGTTGGAATCTAGCTTTAATCTTTTCATAGGCGGAATCATCTTTGCCTTTGCCATAGGCTATGGCTTTGCCTCTAAAGAAATATTATTGAATATTATATCATCATTCTATAGTAAAAACAAATATAAAGAGGGGCAGGTAGTAGAGATAGACGGGGTAAAAGGCGAAATTATTGCAATGGACAATACTACATTAACGCTACAGACCGAAGAGTCGAAAACGGTATTCCCACTGCAAGTGCTTCAATCGAAGAAAGTTATAATTTTTGATTGATACGAAATTAATAAAAACTTGTTGCGTGAAATTATTTGAATTACTAAATATATTATCCCTAACGGGATACTGACTCTAAAAGGTTCAATTAAACTACCGATATATCGTCCCTCTGGGACTAAAAATATCCCAACTAGGCGCCTCCGATAGGGATGTTATATCGGTAGAGGAAACTAATATAGTTAGGTATGAAGTCCTATAGGAACAATATATTAAAGTTTAAACCTATTTCGCCAGTGAGTCGATGGTAAATTTTGTTACTCCTCCAAGTAATTCAAACTGATAGTATAAATCTTTTCAAACTGCGCTGGTCATCTATTGCATGATTAGGCGTAACTCTTTTGACCAAAATATCTAATTCCAATTTAATCCAATGAGAAAATTCATTCTTATCACAACCATTCTTTTATCTGCTACTAATTTATGGGCGCAAAAAAATGATACACTTAGTTTAAAAAACGCTAAAACTTTGGCAGATTCCTTAAAAGTAGGCTTTTGGAAGCCTCGTAATACACAATTCGGTATTAACTTTAGTCAGGCTGCCTTTAATAACTGGCAAGGAGGTGGTATAAACAACTGGTCGATTGGGGCCTTGTTTAACAACCATGCAGAATATTACAAGAATAAAGGCGCCTTTATCAGCGATATACAATTTCAATTAGGAACTATCAATAATAAGGGCCAGAGAAGTGCCAAGAGTATTGACCGTTTATTCCTGGAAGCCAAATACTCCCACAAGATTAATCCTCATATCAACTGGTTTGCGGGCGTAAACTTCCTGTCGCAATTTGCGAATGGGGTAGTTTATGAAAATGATGGCTT
>CBIHRH010000288.1:0-6698 GCA_966212365.1 uncultured Emticicia sp.
ACGATATTAGAATTGGCTACATCAGTTTCCCAAACTCTACCGTATTTTTTAGTGCCCCAACCATTGATCCAGACAGCTACGTAAAGCGCCCCGTCCGGACCGACACGTATACCTGTTGGCAGAATACCGCTTACTACGTCTTTTTCGCTATCAAAATCGAATGAAGCGCCTTTAGGTTTTAAGCCAAACGACCAGATATGAGAGCGGTTAGGCGCTCCTACGAACTCAACCAGGAAGAATTTGTTTTTCCAGGCAGAACCCAAAGCTGTTCCCGGATTGTAAACCATACCCGTCGGACCATTGTGGTAGTTTCTGATTGGCGGAATGATATAAGCAGCCTGACCGTCCCAACGAGGTTTAGATAAGCCTTCATCCATCCATACTTTGTATTTGTTGTTTTTAGGGTCGGTATATTTACCATACTGCCAGTTTGAACGCCAGCCGGCATCAGAACCCTCAACAACGTGTACTAGTCTTTCACTTTCTCCCGGGTGGTCGCCATCGTTATCCGATGAGATAAGATTACCATATTCGTCAAAAACAAATTCGTGCGTGTTACGAAGTCCAGCAGCAAAGATTTCAAAATCGCTACCATCAGGATTTGAACGGGCAATGATACCTGAGTTTGGATGCTCGTATTTCTTGCCGTCTTTAGTAGTGATATTGGCACCAATATCTCCGATATTCCAGTAGATTCTTCCATCAGGGCCTTCAATCAATCCTGACATACCGTGGCCGCTAAAGCCGATATGAACACCATAACCATGGCTGATTGAAGTTTTCTGGTCAATAATGCCATCACCGTTGGTGTCTTTCAAGCGCCATACATCAGGTGCAATACCTACAAACATATCATTTTCTCTGGCTAAGATACCCCCCGCTACGTCAGTGATTTCTTCGTTGAAATCGCTTAAAATACGAGTTGATACATCTGCGATTCCATCTCCGTTTTTATCTTCAATACGCCAGATTTCATCCTGCTCAACGGCTAAATCTTTCCAGTCGTGAGAACCGTCTTCGTTCAGGTCTTTTACCCATGCGTTTTCTTTGCTTTTTTCAGGCGCAAAAGTGGCTCTTAAAAAAGCGCGACGGTCTTCTACGGTTTGTAAGCCAATTGAAGGTGTCATCCAGTCACGATGTCCACGAATATCAAACTCAGAGTTTTTCTGTCTGTTTGTTCTGGTCAGATACACACGACCCTGGTCGTCCATAGTCATCGAAACAGGGTCTGGTGCAAGCGAGTCAGAAGCCCATAGTGTCATTTGCAATCCATCAGCTAATTTAGCTGCTGTTTTTTCACGGATTTCTTTGGCTTTGCTAACCGCTTTGGCAGGGTCTTCGGTAATGACTATCGGTTTAGTTTTGGTTGTAGAAGTGCGCATACACGAAACAACCAAACCGATTGATACAAGCAAAAGCGGAACCTTGCTTTTGAAGAGGCTTTTAAACGTCATGAGGTATAATAATGATTAGAAATTGAAATAGAGCCGAAAAATAGCGAATTGTTATTGATTTCTGACCATTGCTAAAGCGTTTTTAGCAAAATTTCATCAATTAATTGCTGCTTTTCTCCAGATTCTCAAAATTAAAAGGATTATTCCGCTCCTCTTTCTTTCTGAAACCAAAATTATAACGCAGATTTAAACCTACCCTACGAGTATCGCCCTGACGGAAGCCAAAGGCTGAGATACTCCCCTGATTAATCGTGAAGTTGTTTTTATTTGTATAGAACACATCGTTCATGATAAGCGTCGCCGTCAATTTTTTATTAAAGAACTGTCGATTGATATTCAGGTTCAGATTACCAAAATTGCTTAACTCATAAAACTGCTGTTGGCCCTTGAAACGGATAAAGCCATTCAGACTGATATTAGTGAGTTTGTCTAGTTTGAATTGGTGAAAAGTAAAAAATGTCCAGCTTCCTCGTTGGAATTTCAGTGGAGCATTTTCATACAAACCATTATAATCGTTATAATTAAACTGCGCTCCAGCCACAAAGAAGTAACGGTTGATTGGAGGCACAGCTCCCAGAAGTCTGAAATAAGTCTCCTGATTTTTGCCCAGATTATCATAGGTACGATAAGCGATACTCGAATTATCAGGATTCTGATAAATCACATTCGTAAAAATATCCTGTGTATAGTTGCGACCAATAGCAAATATAGGGCGGTCTTCTACGCTTATATTCACCTCAAAGTTTCGGGTGAATTGTGGTTTTAACGAAGGATTTCCTGCTTCATATAAATACTGATCTATGAAACGAGGTGATGGATTAAGATATTCATAAACCGGACGAGTGATAGACCTGCGGTGCACCAGATAGGCACGCAATTCATACCCTGCAATCCTGGTCACTTTCCTGCTCAGATAGATATAAGGAAATAAGTCTGTTCTTTTAACCTTGAAAGAAGTATCAGAAGGTATCAGCTGATGCCCATTCATATTTGTATTTTCCAGACGTGTACCTGCTTTTAGGATAAACTCACCCCAGGTTTTGGATAGTTGAATGTAGGCCGCATAGATACTTTCATTATAATTGAACTGATTAGTTCTTGATACGTCAATATTTTGTTGCTCACCAATTTTGGTATAATAAGTAGTTGAACTTCTGAATAGCTGATAGGTGGCTTTTAAGCCAGATTCTAAAGTAAGTTTATGCCGAAACTTGTATTTGATATCCGTTTGGGCTGAAACAAAATTCCGATTATTGCCTAAATCTCCTGTGCCAGCCATATTTGAAACAGTCGGTAAAACATAAGCAGTATTAAAAGCCTGGTCGGTTTGGTTGTTGAAATAATTGTAAGAAATATCATTAATCCATTCAGATCCTAAAGTATCCAGCTTATATTTCGCATTAACCCCCTGATTAATACCATAGTTATTTCCTGTACTATTAGTCGTATTGATATTATTGGTTAAAACTTCTAAAGAATTAACCTGACGAATAATGCTTTCGTTATTGGCAGAAGAATTATTCTGATTATAACTTAAACGGGCATCATAATTCAATTCCCATTTTTTACTAACCTCATAACCCAAACCAAAACCTAGGTAGGCTTGATTGCCAGGATAAGTCGTATAAGCATTCTGAAATATTTCTTTATCTGCTGAAAACTTACGGGTAGTTTGTATCTGCTCAAAACTGTTTCGGTGTGAATAATTGATATTCAGAAAGGAGGTCAGTTTACCACTGCTATTGTTCAGACTCACGCCGATAAACTGATTCCCATAGTGGCCTTGATTCATTCCTGCATTCAGGCTTCCGGTAAAACCAATCTTTACTCCTTTTTTCAGAATCACATTCACTACCCCACCGCTGCCACTGGCATCATACTTAGCCGAAGGTGTGCGCAGGATTTCTACTTTCTCAATGCTATTAGGTGGCAGGCTCTTCAAAATGGCCGCAATATCAGCCGTACTCATTTTTTGTTCCCGACCATTTATATAGATAGTAGCAGGGGTAGAATTACTTAGGTAAATATTACCATCCTGGTCAACAAACAGTCCCGGAATCTTTTCCATGATTTCATAGGCACTCGTACTGGTATTGACAATGGGTTCCGGGTCAACAATGGTTTTGTCGTCTTCCTGTTGCATCAGAGGTTTTCTTGCAGTTACTACTACATCTCCTAATAATTTATTATCCGTTTCCATCACAAATTTAAAAACTGATTGCTTGCCTGTAACATTAATTCCTTTTAGGATAGTTTTATAACCCACCGAAGTTGCTGTCATACTATACTGCTGATTAGTTACCAGATTAAATCTGGCAATGCCAACTATATCGGTAGTGCTGTTGAAAATTTTGGTAGTGTCTGAGCGATTTACAATTCTGATAGTAGCACCAATAATTGGAGACTGGTTGCTTTCTGTCAGTTGAATGCTAATAGGAGTGTTCTGGGCAAAAGAAAGGTAAGAAAAGGCAAGTAAAAGGTGTAATAGTAAGATAGCTTTTTTCATAGAAGCAGTAATCGGCGTAAAATTTTAACAAAGCTAAGTAAAAAGCAATTGCGCTGCTGATAAAAAAAACTTAAAAGCCTGGCGATAAATGTCTTATTGTAATAATTAAATAAAAATTTGTAATTAATAAAGATGCGCTAAAACAAGGCTACAGGGCTGTTTTTTGAGGAAAACGAGTGAAAAACAGCCAAAACAGCAACGAAAACAAAAATAAAAAATTTTAATAATTCTGTTGTATTTGATAAAAAAGCCATATATTTGACTTGTCATTTCAGAAAACAAGCAATAAACCTAAACTAAATCATAATTTTTGACGAAGAAAACCTCTGCCCCAAAGCAGGGGTTTCTTTATATGATTTAGAAAACGATAGCACCTTTTTGAGCAATTATACCTAAACACTAGTACATTTATAAACAAGAAAACCTCCACTGCAAAGTAGAGGTTTCTTTTTGATTTTGACTCCCGGAAAAGTATGAATTAACCTTTCACAACCTGGATGTTTAGTACGAGTTTCACTTCGTCGCTCACCACAATTCCACCTGCCTCAGTTACTGCGCTCCATGCTAAGCCAAAATCCTGGCGATTAATTTTACCTTGTAAATCAAATCCGGCTTTTGTTTGTCCGTAAAAATCCGTCATAATTCCGCCAAACTCAGCTTTCAATGTTACAGGTTTCGTTACGCCTCTTATCGTTAAATCACCATTAACATCATAAGTATCATCGCCTGTTTTCTTAAATGAGGTCGATGCGAAAGTCAATTTCGGGAAATTGGCTGCATCAAAGAAATCAGCAGATTTCAAGTGTCCGTCTCTTTGCTCTTGTCCGGTTGAGAGACTGTCGATGTCAGCCGAGAAATTAGCGGTTGCGCCTTCAAAATCGTTGTCGTTAGTAGTTTCAATGCTACCTTCATAAGAACCGAAAGTTCCGGTTACGGTTGAAATCATCAAGTGTTTTACCTTAAAATGCACTTCTGAGTGAGAAGCGTCGATAGTCCATTTTGCCATTGTAATAAATGTTTTATAAATAATAATGAATGAATCGTGTTTTTACATTGTATGTATATACATATAAAAACAAAAATGGTATTAAATAGTTTCCAAAAGTAAAAAAATCATGCCAGTGCCGACATGATTTTTTTGTTAAGTATTGATTATCAATTGATTAACTTAAAATTTTTCTTTCAATATTCCTTCACAGATATCTTTTACAATTCCCGGCCCTTCGTAGATGAATCCTGAATAGACTTGTATAAGAGATGCTCCGGCTTTCAGTTTCTCAATCGCATCATCTGCTGAATGGATACCACCTACCCCGATAATAGGGAATGCTTTCTTGGATTTTTCAGACAGATACCTGATAACGTCTGTAGAACGTTTGGCTAAAGGTTTACCACTTAGCCCCCCTGCGCCTATTTCTTCTACCTCTACGTTATCTGTTACCAATCCTTCACGACTGATAGTGGTATTAGAAGCAATGACGCCGGAGATGCGGGTTTCTTTTACTATCTCTATTATATCGTCTAATTGTTCGTCAGTTAAGTCCGGGGCAATCTTTAATAAGATCGGCTTAGGTTTAGATTTACGTCCATTATCTCTCTCTAATGTTTTCAACAGATACTTCAAAGGCTCTTTCTCCTGCAATGCACGTAAGCCAGGTGTATTCGGAGAACTCACATTAATAACAAAGTAATCTACGTAAGGATATAGGTCATTGAAGGATTTCAGGTAATCATACACCGCATCATCATTTTTGGTCAGTTTATTTTTACCGATATTACCGCCTACAATGATTTTTGTCTTGCGCTTACGTAATTGATTGGCCGCCGCACCGGAGCCTTCATTATTGAAACCCATGCGGTTGATAAGCGCCTCATCCTGCTTCAATCTGAAAAGGCGTGGTTTGTCATTACCCATTTGCGCTCTTGGTGTAACCGTACCAATTTCAATAAATCCGAAACCGAGATTTGATAATTCATCTGTCCACAATCCATTTTTATCAAAGCCCGCCGCTAGCCCTACAGGATTCTTGAAACGCAGGCCAAAGACCTTGCGCTCCAGACGAGGGTCTTTTTTTTCATAGATTAATCTTAAGATAGCCGGCATGAATGGAATCTTACACGCAAACTTCAGCACGTCCATTGCTACATAGTGAATCTTCTCGGCATCCTGACGAGTGAGATATGGGAAGACAAATTTTTTATAAAAACTCATTAAGAATCAGGTGCCCTGTACAGGCATTGTTGTACGTAAATTAATTGTTAAATATCTGTTAGATAGGAGGAATGAGACTTGCACACAAAATTACTATATAGTGCTCAAATTCCTTAAAATTTCGACGAATAGATTTGTTTTAAAAACACCATATTAGAAATGTTCAAATTTTTATTGATATATAAATATAGTGGCGGGGGAACTTTTCACCGTAAAATGGCTTTATGACTCTATAAACTAAGCTCATCCCCAAATTTTTGCGGTTCATCATAATTTTCTAGCGATTTATCTGCTCCTATATCAATTTTGTCCCACCAAAAACAGTTCTAAAAAAAATTATAAAAACTTTGAACCTTTTGAAAGTTTCCACAGTTTCTGTCTCTAGATAACCTTACCATCATGATAGCATAAAGACAGAAAAAATGTAAATGGAAATCAGAGACAGAATTTTACAGACCGCTGAAACACTCTTCCGCAAGTTCGGTATCAGGAGTGTAACAATGGACGACATAGCGTCCGAATTAGG
>CBIHRH010000289.1:0-6667 GCA_966212365.1 uncultured Emticicia sp.
GAAGGAAAAAGTTTTGTAAGTATCAATCTTGCGGCAAGTATTGCATTGTTAGACAAAAAAGTAGTTATTATTGAATTGGACCTGCGTAAGCCTAAAATATCCAAGTATTTAGGAATTTCGGAAGATAAGGGAATTTCCAATTATTTAATCAATCAGGCAGGTGAGGAGGAAATCATTAAGCCAACCAAGGTTAATAAGAATCTTTTTGTTATACCATGCGGGCCTATTCCTCCTAATCCGGCAGAACTCCTTTCTAATGGTCGGATAGAGATATTAATTAAGGTATTAAGGCAAACTTTTGACTATATTGTGCTGGATACTCCGCCGATAGGCTTAGTAACTGATGCTACCATTTTAAGCCCCTATACAGATGTTTGTTTCTACCTTGTAAGGCATGAATATACCCCTAAAAGCTATCTTAATTTATTAGCTGACCTTAAAAAATCAAATAAATTCAAGTCCCTCAATATTATATTCAATGGCGTAGACTACAGCAATAGTAGTTACGGGTATGGCTATGGTTACGGGTATGGATACGGCTATGCTTATAGTGAAGAGAAAGGGAAAAAAAGCTGGCTTAACTGGAAAGCCGCAAGGTAATTTGCTTGTTTCCTGATGATTTACTTTACGGCATCTTATATAAATGCCATGGCAGAGCTGTGTTCTGGTTATTAAGCATATTGGTAAGTTTAAAGGTTTTAAATTAATCATATTTTTCTAAATGTCTTCGAACAGTAATTTAAAGATAGCTAAAAACACCTTATTCTTATCTATACGAATGCTTCTTAACATGGGAGTCTCTTTGTACACTTCCAGAGTAGTGTTAGAGGTTCTTGGAATCGAAGATTATGGTATATATAGTGTGGTAGGCGGGGTTGTCACTTTGTTCAGCTTCTTTAATACGGCGATGTCATCGGCTACTCAACGATTTTTGGCTTTCGACCTTGGTAAAAAAGATGAAGAGCAATTGCACAATACTTTTAATGCAACATTTATCATACATGTTTTCATAGCTGCTCTGATTCTGATATTAGCCGAAACCTTAGGGTCATGGTTTATAAATAATAAGCTAAATGTACCCCTGGATCGAATAAGAACGATTAATTGGGTTTATCAGTTTTCGATACTTACTTTTTTAGTAGGTGTCATACAGGTTCCTTTTAATGCACTAATTATTGCCAGAGAGCAAATGAATATCTATGCTATAATAAGTGTAATAGAAGTAACGCTGAAACTTATAATAGTTTATTTGTTGATTTTATTTGACTTAGATAAACTTAAGCTGTACTCAATTCTGATTTTTGTGGTCACCTTACTGGTTGCTTTATTTTATCAGATATATTGTTATACTCGCTTTAAGGAGAGTAAATTCAGATGGTATTATGATAGCAAGTATTTTAGGGTGCTGATTTCGTACTCTGGATGGAATCTGTTTGGGAATATTGCAGGTTTAGCAAAGGGGCAGGGTTTGAATATTGTTTTGAATTTGTTTTTTGGTCCTTTTATCAATGCTGCCTATGGTATCATGCAGCAGGTGCAGGGCACTGTGAGCACATTTGTCTCTAATTTTCAGATGTCTGTTAACCCGCAAATCATTAAAAGTTATGCTAACAATGAATTAAGGAGTATGATAAGCCTGGTTTTCAGGAGTGCGAAGTACTCATACTTTTTAATGCTTTTGGTTACATTTCCGATTATTTATAATACAGAGCTGATACTGACACTCTGGCTGAAGATCCCTCCTGAAGGCAGTGTATGGTTTGTAAGATTATGCTTAATTAATATTCTGATTGATTGTATCTCGGGACCATTAATGACAGCTGCCCAGGCAACAGGCAAGATTAAATGGTATCAGATAATTGTGGGTTTTTTGCTTTTTTTGAATCTGCCACTTTCATACTTTTTGCTTTTGGTTTTAAAAGAGCCGAATATCATTTTTTATATAAGTATATTATTATCGCTTGTGGCTCTTAATTTCAGGCTATTTTTCTTGAAAAAGAGTCTCGGAATTTCGGCGGGATTTTTCTATAAAGAGGTAATGACAAAAGTTGTAGCCGTAACAATAGCAGTAAGTGGCATTTTATATTTTGTGTTATCGCCAGAGCTTGCTATTAAGAATATTTTTTTATCTGTTGCTATCAAAAGTTTAATCATCATGCTTGTCATTCTGGCTGCTATAGCTACCGTGGGGATAAATAGATATGAGAAAGAGCTTATGAGAGATTTAATTATGAAGAAAACTGTCGCAAAATGGAAGAGCTTGATATTATAAAAAATATTGTAAATCAAAACTTGTGCACAGGGTGTGGAATGTGTATTTCCGAATCTGAATCGTCATTGGTCATGGATTGGGATGAATATGGTTTTTTAGTTCCGAAGCGAACAAATAGTTTATCCCTTAGTACAACAAATCCATTGCGCGTTTGTCCTTTTAATCCTGCTCCTGAAGAAGCTGTAGCGGATGAAGATAAATTATCTTCAATATATCTTAGAGAAGCCAGTCATTTCGATGAAAAAATAGGTTATTTTGAAAATACCTATATAGGGTATTCGTATGATTACAGAAAGACTTCTTCTTCGGGAGGGGTTGCTACTTATATTTTTAAGAAATTACTGGAGGAAAGAATTGTAGACCATTTATTTATCGTTAAAGAAGTTAGCGGCACCTATCAGTATCAATTATTCAATAATATCAATGAAATAACGTCTATTTCAAAAACACGCTATATACCCGTGACTATGGACGAGCTATTTACAAAGATTGATAGTTTAAATGGGAAAATAGCTATTTCAGGGGTCGCTTGTTTTATAAAAGCCATCAGGCTAAAACAATATTACCACCCTGAGTTAAAGGAAAAAATTCCTTTTTTGATAGGTATCATTTGTGGTGGGCTTAAAAGTGTTTTTTTTACCGATTATCTGGCACAAAAAACCGGAATCAAGGAGAAGTATTATCATCAGGAATACAGAATAAAAAATGAAAAAAACTATTCGTCAGACTATTCATTTGGGGCATTTGATGATAAAAAGGGATTCCATACGATAAGAATGCGGGAAGTTGGAGATATGTGGGGAACAGGTTTATTTAAATCTAATGCCTGTGATTTTTGCACTGATGTGCTTACCGAACTGGCTGATATATCGCTTGGTGATGCCTGGCTTGAAGAATATCTGAGCGAGGGACTTGGGAATAGTATAATAATAACCCGTTCTAAGCTGGCTGATAGTTTAATAAGGGCAGGTATAGCGAATCGGCAACTACATGCAAAGCCTGTTCCCAAAGATGCAATAGTTAAGTCTCAAAGAGGTAGTTTTAACCATAGACAGGATGCTCTAAAATTCAGGGTTTTAATAAGAAAGATACAGAGAGCCACAGTGCCTCATGTCAGGCATAGGGTATTCAGAACAATATCGCTCCCATTTAAAATAGTTCAGTTACAAAGGTTGATGACAAGAAAGATGAGTCTGGAAATCTGGAGAAAAAAAAGCAATGCCAACTCGTTTGAAAAAGATATGAAACCGTATTTAAAAATGCTATCAGTTTTAACAAGAATTTATCACAAGTTTAAATAGCACTCTATCGCTGCTTAAACATTTTGATTGAGTGTCTGCGATAGAGAAAAAAATTAAGATAGTAATCAGAATTTTTCAAGGTCGAAAATCTTGAGATGACCAAACACGTATATATATTATCGGTAGTTGCATTAAATATTTTTTACATTTTATCTAAAACAGGATTTAGAGAAAATAGATTTAAATAAATAATTATGAAAATTGGTATCATGACTTTTCATTGGGGAACGAATTATGGTGGCGTTTTACAGGCCTATGCCCTTCAACAGTTTTTGAAAAAAAATGTCCCTTCAAGTGAAGTGTCCATAATTAATTTCAGACCAAAAACTTTTAGCGAATCTTTTTTTAAGTGTATCGTAACGAAAAAAATCAATAGAATCCCTAGTAATCTGATCACCTATTTCAAAGAGAAGAAATTTGTTACTTTCCGGGAAAAGTACTTATCTACTACCGAAAGATATTCTTCGCTGTCGGAACTTAAGAGCAATTACCCTGACATGGATATTTATATTAGCGGAAGTGACCAGGTCTGGAATCCTTATATTATTGATACGTATGGCATTCCATATTTTCTGCCTTTTGGAAAAGAAACCACCAAAAGAATTTCTTATGCAGTTAGTTTCGCATGTATTGAATATCCCCGTAATAAAATGGCTATTATCAAACCTATGATCCAAAAGTTTAATGCCATAAGTGCCAGGGAAAACACCGGAGTTGCAATTTTACAAAGGGAAGGTTTTGATAATGTTAAATTAATGCCCGACCCAACATTGCTTCTTGAAAAAGGCGATTTAGAAAAAATTACCCCTCAGCCGGACGAACATCAGGCTCTGGATTTTGCTTTTTCTTATTCATTACAAAATGACCAGATTCTGATGGATAAAGTCAATAAATATTTCAAAAAGTCGATAGAAATGGTTAATACCAGAGATATAAAGTATGCCTTTTTAGGCATAGAAGATTGGCTGTTTAATATTAAAAGTGCCAAATTTATTATTACTAATTCTTTTCACGGTGTTGTGTTTTCCATTCTTTTTCAAAAACAATTTATTGCGATTCCGGTTGAAGGAACTTTGTCGGCAATGAATGACAGGATATATACTTTATTACAAAAGTTTGGCCTTAAAAATCGGATATTAGAAACTTATGATGAAAAAATAATTGAGGAAATAATTTCAACTCCAATCGATTGGGAAAAAGTTGCCGGCATTCAGGAAAGTTTAAAGAACGAAGCATATAATTTTTTCAGGAGAATGTCGATTATTGAGTAATCAAAAATATTTTATGGTTTTTGACCTCTTTAAGGTTCATTTTTCATATACTGATTTATTACTTTCATCCGAATGGATACTCACTAAATACCTCTTTATCTGGTTCATTAGTGAAATAATTGTAAAATTACAATCATTGTTTTGGCCGATTCAAAAAAATATTGCCTCGTTAAAATTTACAATTTAACTACGATTGGTTTGACTAAATAAACTATTTAAGAAGTTATATGAGTATTTATATCATTCTATATATAATATTAATTGTTTTTTCAATTTTATCGTGGAAGGCAAAAAAGAGCGTAGTTTCGGCTTATTATATTTTCATGAGTTTATTGGTTCTTTTCTTACCGGCATTCAGGGATGTTTCTGTGGGGACTGACACAATAAATTACGTAAAATTCTTTCTTAATCCAAATTTAGGATATGATATCAGACAGGTTGATTTAGGGTTTCAAATTTGGATTAGTGCTCTAAGGGCAATATGGAAAGACACACACTTTTTTATATTTTGTAATGCATTTGTTTCAATTTACGGTGTTTTATTTTTCATTAATAAACAATCACCATATAAGGTACTGTCTTTACTTTTATTTGTAATAGTGGGAGACTTTTATTCCATGCAATTTGGTACAATGAGGCAAACCATAGCAATTTCTTTGTTTTTAATAGCCTTGTATTTTTTTGTAAAAGGAAAAGAGTATTGGAAATGGGCACTCATTTTATACTTTATCGCTATATTTTTTCATGCAACCGTTATATGGTGCTTACCTGTTGTTTTGTTGATGAATTTTCTAAAAATGAATAAATGGTGGATGCTTATTATCCTGTCTATTTCTTTTATACTTGGAATGGCGAACATATTTGATTACCATATTATAATGGGGTACATTTTTAAAACGGTTGATTCAGGCAGTAGCATTGGCAGATATGGTATTTATTCCAATGATGTATTTGGTGTAAGACTTTCAACTTATAGAATCTTATGGGATATGTTACCCCTTTCATTAGTTTGTGCAGCTTGTATTATTTACTCTGACGACATTAATTCTAATTTGCTTAAGTTATTTTTTGTCGGAATAGTAGCGAATAATCTGACAATTTCCGATCCGATTGCCTTCAGATTAGTGATTTATCTGGTTATTCTTATTATTGTAGTGTTACCTGCGACTTTTCAGAATAAGAAAAAAATCGGTGTCTTAATATGTAGTATAACTGTAATTTACTTTTTCTATAAATCATATGCGGTATTAGCTGCTCAAAAATCGCCTGATTTTATAGGAAATAAGATTATACCTTATAAAACCTTTTTCTGATTACTTGTTCATAATTACCTGCCTATGAGGCACAATTAATAAGTTGCTATACTGATTTTCGGATACTAACTGGCAAAAGAGACGTGATGAGTAAATTAAAGACAAACGAAGGAATCTGAAAAGGATTTGCTGTTTTGGAAGATATAATGGAAAATTTAATTAAAGTACTTTACATATCGCATGAAGGTGATTCCATGAAAGGCTCAACTTATTCATTGTTTAATATGATAAGTGCTGTAAATAAGCAAATTGTTCCAATTGTTATTTTACCGACAGATGGAGAAGCTTGCAGGGAATTTAAGAACAGAGGAATAGAATATTATATTGTTCCATTTAAACTTTCCTTTACCAGCAAAAGAAGCATACAAAGAGTAGCAACTTTTTTGCCAAGGTATATCAGAGATTATTTCTATAACTATAAGGCGGTAAAAGAAATTGCTAAAATTGCGCAAATCAGAGGTGTAAGCATTATTCATTCGAACTCAACTGTGATTGATTTCGGAGCGAAGA
>CBIHRH010000290.1:0-6660 GCA_966212365.1 uncultured Emticicia sp.
CACCCGGATTTGTCATTGTTTCTTCCGGACTAGGTGTTTTCTTAGGCTTGTTGTTTTTCGCTACAGTTTCTTCTTCGTAATTTTCCATCACTGGCACTTTACGTTCAGGCTCTTGTTCCTTTGTACCTTTAGTGTTACCGCCTTCGATTGGATCATTCTTAGGACGTTTCTTTTGTAAATACACAATTTGTCCTTCCTGCATAGGCTGAGAGATTCTCATACGGTTGAATTTCAACAGATTTCTCAGCTTAATACCAAACATCTGAGAAATGCTCCAGATGGTTTCACCAGATTGCACCTGATGCTTTTCTATTGGCCCTTTACGTAGTTTTCTTTGCAGATAATAAACCTGTCCCTCTTCTACCGCATCTCTATCACTCATATCATTGAAAAGCAGAAAATCCTTAATTTTCAATTTCCCACCTCTTGCCAAAGAAGCAATATCATCGCCGGGTTTGGCAAGAATCCCTTTCATTTCATTTATGTTATAGAAAACCGGGTCTTCCTCATTATTAACCTGCATCGTAACACGCTCTAATACCGGATAATCTCTATGCTTGATTTCTTCTTTCTTTGCTTTACTACCCTTACTGGCCACTACATCAGGTTGACGGCCAATTTTTGATTGTACTTCATCTAATCTCGTAACAGGCACCAGAATAGCCACTGAGTAATCATCCGGAATAGTATTAGTTTGTAACCATGAATTATGTTTTTTAAGATCTGCTGCATCTACATCAACCATTGATGCAACCTGCGCTAAAGTTTTGCCTCTACCTTTACGATACTCTACAAAAGCAAAAGAATTATCCTTCATTCGATTCATGCGGTATTCAAAGGCTATACGGGCGGCAACAGTTTTTAATAAGTAGCGGTCAGTGCGGCCATCAAATTCAACCTTTGAAGCATTGTTCCATTCTGACGGTACAATTTTACTGATGCCTCCTGCGCCCAACATATAGGAATAAAGCGTGGAAACCCAGTTTTTATAAATCTGATTGTTGCGTTTCAGGTAAGCTGCCGCAGCCCTGGTAGAAGCATAGATATTTTTTCTTTCGTCAATATCACTATCTACCCTTAAGCCCATTTCTTGTGCAGTGCTGGCTTTCATTTGCCAGAAACCAACGGCATTTGAACTTGAAATAGCATCTGGTAATAAAGAACTTTCAACGACTGCCAGATATTTGAAATCATCAGGTACTTTTTCAAGTTCGAGAATACGTTCAATCACCGGGAAGTACCATTGGATTCTCTGAAGTTTATCCAGCACATATTTATTCTCGGGAATTAATAATGTAGAGACTTCTTTTTGAACAAGTTTTTGGGCATCGGCATCGAGTTCTACGGTTACACCCGCAAAATCAACTTTTCTGGATACCTCGGGTAAGCCGGGCTGTTGAGCAATAGCCGCATACACGCTTACCAGAAAAAACGAGAAAGCTAACGTTTTTTTCATGGAATTAGGAAATTATAATTAAAGCACAATTTATATTAATCAGGGTATTGGTATACCTCTTAATTACTTGTTTGTTGGCTAACGCACGGCCTTCGACTTCGCTCACATTAATTGCATCATTTTTTTTGAGCTTGTACTATTATTCTCTATAGATTTAATCTATCTATACAATACTATTGAATCATTTAAAATGTCTTTCATAGAAGCGCCAAGCCCGGTACCTGAGCGGATTCAAAGGCCGAGCAAAACCATTCTCACTTCTTCCTAACCACCATCAACCCATCACGAATCGGAAGTAGAATATTCTCTACCCGCTCATCGTCCTGAATCTTTTTATTAAAATCTCTGATGGCGATTGTATCTTTATCTTTAGCAGCCGGATTACTCACTTTTCCACTCCACAATACATTATCTGCAATAATATACCCTCCCGAACGTACTTTGTCGAAAACCAAATCATAATAATTCGTATAGTTCAGTTTGTCGGCATCAATAAAAACAATATCAAATGAATCGGCTATTAACGGAATAATATGCATCGCATTACCGATTCTGAAATCTATTTTATCGTTTAAAGGAGATTGTTTAAAGAAGTCTTTGACAAATTCCTCTAATTCTTCGTTCACATCAATCGTGATGATTTTCCCATTTTCTGCTAAACCTTCAGCCAGACATAAGGCAGAATAACCAGTGTAGGTACCAATTTCAAGAATAAGCTTTGGCTGAATCATAAATGACAACATCGATAGAAAACGCCCTTGCAGATGCCCGGAAAGCATTCGGGCCTGTAAAACCTTGGCATGAGTTTCACGGTTCAGTTTACTCAAAAGGTCATTTTCGGGCGTAGTGTGTTCTACGCAATATTTGTCAATATCGGAGGGAATAAATTCCATCAGGAAAGCATTTTAATACAAAAATAGAACAATTTTGAAAAAACCAAGTATAAAGAGGCTTTTTTTTGCCCTAATACCTATTTAACGGTCTTTTTGCAGAAATTGTTTTTTACAATTTATTAGTCTTACTTCTCAAACTAAAATCGGCTAATACCAGTGCAGCCATTGCTTCTACAATCGGTACAGCACGCGGCAATACACATGGGTCGTGACGGCCTTTGCCTGATACGGTTACTTTTTCGCCTTCATCATTCACACTTTCCTGGTCTTGCATAATGGTGGCCACGGGTTTAAATGCCACTCTGAAATAAATATCTTCTCCATTAGAAATACCGCCCTGAATACCGCCTGAATGATTGGTCTTGGTATGTACTTTGCCATCTTCACCAATATAGAACTCATCATTATGTTGAGAACCATAAAGCTCCACGCCATCAAATCCGCTACCATATTCAAAGCCTTTTACGGCATTGATACCTAACATAGCTTTTCCTAATTCGGCATGTAGTTTATCGAATACAGGCTCTCCCCAACCTGCCGGAACGCCTTTTATGACACAGGTAATAATCCCCCCTATCGAGTCGCCTTTCTTGCGGGTTTCATCGATAAAATCAAACATCTGTTGTGCTACATCTGCATCAGGGCAACGCACGGCGTTATCATCTGTTTTAGATAAATCTAACTCCCAGTATTCTTTGCCTAGTTTTATTTTTCCTACCTGAGATACGTAAGCTTGTACAGTAATTTGTTGAGATGATAACAAGATTTTAGCCAATGCTCCTGCAGCTACACGTGCCGCTGTTTCGCGGGCAGAACTACGCCCTCCACCACGATAATCACGGATGCCATATTTAGCCGTATAAGTATAATCAGCATGTGAAGGACGGAACTGGTGAGCAATATGACCATAATCTTTGGAACGCTGGTCTTCGTTCTGAATAACCATTGCAATAGGTGTTCCTGTCGTTTTTCCCTCAAAAATGCCGGACAAAACCTGAAATTCATCAGCTTATTTCCGCTGTGTGGTAATGCGCGATTGCCCAGGTTTACGACGGTCTAATTCATTCTGAATAAATGCTTCGTCAAAATCTACTCCTGCAGGGCAACCATCTATCACTACACCAATGGCTTTACCATGCGATTCACCAAATGTTGAAATCTTAAAAATTGTTCCGTACGTACTACTCATGAGAGAAAGACAAAAACTTAGGTTATGTTATACGGCAGTAAAATTACGACAAAATATTGGGGTATGAATGAGTTTTTTTGGTTTTGGTAGGAATGTTCTATTTTTTATTTCAAAAATGAAAGTATGACCAATGTATAATTATTAATGCTAGGGCCATTCCGATTTAATTGACAAACTCAAGTCAATTATAAAATCAAAGTTCCTTCAAGCAATAGTGAGTGTTCAGAATTAAACGACTTGTTTTGCCTAAATTTTAATTAAACGAATAGCAAAAATCTAATAACTCTTTACTTTGGCAAAGAAGATAAATCTATTTTTCTTCTAGATTTATTATAAATTACCAAATGCCCTGTATCATACTTCATTAAAGACAATATCTTATTATTTACACCTAATAGATAAAACACTGACTCAATCCCGTCATTATCATACGTAACAAGAAACGTCTCTCCTTCATTAGCTTTTACTTTCTGCTCATTAAACAATACTTCTTTTTCTAAGCTAAACCTGTTTTTGCTATAATAAGAAGAAGACCCCAGATAAATAGAGTATATCGTATCTGTTTTAACTACAATAATACTTTTTTTATCCCCTTCAGCAGACCATGTACCTTGAAGAAGCTCAGAATCTTTTATATTTTTCTGCGTCGCTAAATTAGCACTTAAAAGTAAATACAGGATTAAAATTGGTGCCTTCATTTCTGGTATTAAATGCTGTAAATATAAACTCTAAAATTAAAATACGTTCAGTTTTGGCAACCTTTTCCCTTATTACTTGTGTTGATAAACTGCTACAAACTATAACCTATGTCTGACAGTTTTTCTACAAGCACCATTATAAACACCTCTCCCACCAAAGTCTGGCAAACCTTAACAAACACTGAACTCATGATTCAATGGCTAGGTGGCCCTGAAATGGAAATTGAAGTGCATACTAATTGGCAGGTTAATTCGCCAATTATCATTAAAGGTTTTCATCATGTAAAATTTGTTAACAAGGGGGTAGTAATAGCCTTTGATAATGAAAGAAAACTAAGCTTTACACACTTGAGCTCTGTATCAAAGCTACCTGATGTTCCTGAAAGCTATTCAATACTTACTTTTATGTTGGAGCCAATTAGGGAAACCAGTCATTTAACACTTACCATCGAAAATTTCCCCACCGAAAGTATTCGTAAGCATTTGGAATTTTATTGGAAGACAACGGTTGTTACAATAAAAAACAAGGCAGAAGAATAAGGAACAACATGAGAATAAAAATTCCTCTACAACAAAACATTCCCCGTTGATTTCTGTTTAACCATACATTGATATTAAGAAAATATTAATTTTTCTAGTTTCTCTACACACAACAGAAAAAAAGATTTTTATCAACTAAAATCACACAAGCAAGCATAAAAAAAACCGACTCACTGCGGCCGGTTTTTATCTCAATAAACTAAACTAAACTGTATAAAATCTTTATCCGTTACCAAGAACGGTGATATTATTTTATCTTTTCCCTGGCAGAACAGGCTGCTTTGGGCTTAATAATACATTTCAAATTTGTTCAACTCCTTCCTTCGTTCCATTAGCAAAGTAAATAAGTTTATGCTATATAATCCAAATGCACCTTCGCTCTTCCCTATTACTTGTCCTCTTCTGTCACTTATTTGTACATAAATTGCCACACTTATCCTCTATCTATTACAGAGAAATAAGAATTACAGCAACCATAATTATTGGTAAATGATTTGGGAACATTCCCAAAAAGCACTGAGGGCAACACATCAGCCGAACGACTGAAAGTAAACGAGGTAGTAAGCGTTTGTCTATACGTGTGTGTGATTTCAGCACTATACGTTAATAACAACGGATTTACCTTTGGATATGTTGCAAAATGAATGAAAAAATTAAAAGAAATTAATCGAATGTTAATCTCAAGCTTAAAATCATCGCCAAGAGCGAGATTTAACTCTCTATTTTGTAGAAAACTACTATTTACCGCTACCTGCTTATGTCTTTGAAGCAGACACTCATAGCTAGTCCAAACAATAACCGGCCAGGAAATAGTAAATAGCTTTTTCATATAATGCTTTTCATAATCGTTAGACAAAAATACTAATCTAGTGGGGTTATATAGTAACCCATTTTGGGTGATTGTGATGAACGGCTAAAGAAGGATTTGTTAAAATTTGTTAAAAAACCACGCACCCCAACCCGTCCCCGGCAGTATGGAAGGGCCAGGGATGAGGTCAATTCTCAAAAAAAATCCTATCGCAAATGGATAGGATTTTAAAACTAACAAACTGTATGTAAGCCTCAAAATAGAGGGATTATCCGTTGGTCTGAATCCTGCGGTTTTCTTCTTCCGATCCTCCGCTTCTTCTGCGTGCAGGGGCCACTGTTGATTTACCGAAACGATAGTTGAATGCCACTGTAACCACTCTGCTATCCAGACGGCGACGAAGGGTCATATCCATATTCTGGTATTTAACAATCATATTATTTCTTTGGGTTAAGAATGGATCGCTTACACTGAGTTTCAGCGTGCCTTTACGCTGCCAGAGCTGTTTTTGTACACCTAGGGCAATTTGCGCCTGCGAAAGTATCTTGAATGTTCCGAAAAGGAAAGGTGACTGATAATAGCCTGTTAACTCGGCATTCCAGCTTTTACCAATAGTAAATGTATTGGTAGTGTTAAAAAAGAATGTTGTCAATTGTTGTTTGAACTCGCCATTCAGGAATTTACCCCAATATCGGTTGTTATAATTCTCAAAATAGAGATTACCATTCCACCATTTGGTATATTTCACCGGAATCGAGATATTATATCCAATAGTCTCTAAGTTATTGAGGTTTTGTTGTGATTGCGCTGCTACTTTAGTCACATCATTCTGAATCAATACAGTTGAGATAATGTCTCTGGTTCGGCTATGATAAAAGGTGATGTTGTACTGTTGCTTAAAAGCATAAGTCAACTCTGAATTAAACGTAAATTGTGGTTGTAATTGCGGGTTTCCTTCACGATAGACATAGATGTCAAGAAAAAACTTAAACGGATTCAAATCCTGATAGTTGGGGCGTTGGATACGCCTACCAACGTTCAGGCTTAATTCATGGTTTTTGTTGATCTCCTGACGG
>CBIHRH010000291.1:0-6627 GCA_966212365.1 uncultured Emticicia sp.
AAAGAATAATAATACTTGGAACTTCTTCAGAGCCATTCTTAATCAACTCAAGGGCCCTCATATCACACATGAACACACGCATTAGAAAAGCGCAAGTAAGTGATGCCGAAGCCTTTATAGCTATAAAAAACCAGTTGCCTATCTCAATGGCAGATGGTACAACTACTAAAGGTGGGTTTTTATTAGGGACTGATATTGATACTTATCGCAATTTTATTGAAAATGAATATTGTCTGGTAGCAGAAGCTGATACGCAGGTTGTGGGGTTTGGTATTATTCTGAAAGATTCAAGCCTACGGGAGTCGGAAATCTGGGAGAAAAGAAGCAGTGCTGACTGGTTTATTAATTTGGATGTTTATGAATCTCAGAAACTAGGTTATTTTGAGCAACTGGCTTTTTTAAAAGGGCATAGAAAATCAGTACTGAAACTCTGCTATAATCTCGTTAAATGGGTGTTTGAACAAGGATACGAAACTTTGTTTACCACCACAGTTAATAAACCGATTCTTAATCTGGCAGCTATCCCTTTTATTAAGACTGTTGATGGCATTCAGGCAGGAAATATTGATGAATTTTATCCGAAGATAGGGCAGATTAATTCAGATATTTATCTGATTGAGGCAACAGGCTTTTTTGAAAAAGTTAAAAATCTTCCTTTATGGCCTTTTTTTGAAGCTAATACACTGAGGTTTGATTAGCGGGATTTAAGTCGCAACCACAAGGCTAAAATTATCAACCGCCATGTGGCAAAGAGGAGCTGAAGTCATGGGGTAGGGGTTCAAAATTTTGAACCCCTACAAATATCTTTTACATTCCCACTTCTTCCATTTTCCTTTCTCCCTCCTCCTTTCTCCAGAATCTATAGGTTTCCCTACATATAAAAAATATAGGCTTCCCTACCCCCAAAATGTAGGAGTTTGCAGATTTACAGGTGTGGGTATTCGCCATAATTTTGTATCGTTCAAAAGCATAGCGATAAACTAATACAAAAGCAAATCTATGAAACCCCATATTACTGCCCCAACCGAAACTACCGAAGATGATGGATTCTGGACGATACTCTATGATATTATTGTAAAACATCCGATGATTTTTACCTTACTGTTCCTGATGCCACTCATTGCTCTTTTGATTTCTATGGCTTTCAAATGGCATTATGTGTTTAGTGATTCAATACATTATCTGTCTGATTATTCGGTAGTGAATGGTAAATGGAATGATACCAGTGTGTATTTCAGCCCGGGTATTGATCGCTACATCAGAGAACTGGATATCGCAGGTTTAATGGGGGGGATTGTAGGTATTTTCATTGGGTTATATGTGGCAGTATCAACTGAGAAAATCAACCGTCAGAAAGAGCGCACCAACCAACAGGATATGGAGCGTATCAAAACCCAGACAAGCCTTCTGGTGCAGGCTACGCAATCACTCAATACCTTAATGATTGATGTAAGTGGCAAGGTGAATGAAAAAGTGCAGTTGATGGAAGGTACAACTGAGTTACTGGATGGTATCTCAAAAGTGATAGAATCATCAAAAAATCAGGGCAATAACCTATTGGTTTTATCAAATACTGCCCGTATAGAAGGTATTTCTCCTTATAGAATGGAATATGTGGCCAAACACGCCGGATTGAAACCCCATGAACTGAAAAACGCCACCCAGTTTGATTACGCCCGCAAAGCCGAGGCATTACAGCGTGATTCGACCGATGTAGAAAATAAACTGAAAGAAGTGTCTATCTACCTGCAAAATATGGGTAGCGATGCAAAGGTAGAATACGTAACCCTCAACGACCAGAGTGAAGGAGCAACACATGCTTTCCTGAAATATCTAGGTAAGGTCTTCAACGAGCACGTGGTAGTAGAAACCTATCGTAGCGGAAGCAACGCGGTTTTGAATAGTATGGAAGGTACGCCACATCACAATCGATTCTTAGTACCGGGCAATTCAGCTGAGGTTGATAATCCACAGGCATATCTGGTGCGTCAGTTGTATGACCAACAGGTACAGGCCATCAAAGAAATGCAGGAGTTGGGCATCAGGGTAACCAAAATCAATAAAACCCTGCCGATTCAGTTGTTTATCTCGGCACCTTTAGAAAACAAACCGGGCATCTATAAAGGCTTGTGCGTATGTATTCTGGGCAGTGGGTCAAGCACCAGTGGAAGGGCCTCAAAACTGACAGCCTTTCTGACTGACGACCCGCACATTGTGGCATCCATGACTGAGCTATTCTATGATTATGAGAATGATGCGCAGATGAATACGAAGGAGTTTATCCGGCCGATGGCGTAGGGTTTACCCAATGACCTACCTTTTCACCGACTGAAGTCGGTGGCTAAGATAACAAAGGTAGCATCACATTACATAGGCGGACTTAAGTCCGCCTTACATCACAAAACAGTCCTTTGTTATTTTAGACGGCGACTTCAGTCGCTGTCATGCGACGAAATTGAAAATACTGTCAGGTTGATATTACAGAACGGCAATCGACCCATGGAAATTTAAGAAAAACTAAAAAATGAACACCATTCATATATTAAAAAAATTATTCCCTTTCATCCGGAAATACAGGGGGAGTCTGATACTGGCGCTGGTACTGACAACCATCGGTGCATTGCTCTCACAGGTAACACCTCTGGTGATGGAGTACTCGGTAAACACTGTGCAAGCCATGCTCGACAAGCCTGTTGATAAAGAACGTATATCAGTAATTGTTGGAACGCTGGTGGCTATTTTATTAGGCAAAGAGGTATTGAGTTTGCTGGTGGCTTTGGGACAAAAATTTCTGAGCGATCGAATCCGTTTTCGTATGGCGGGTGATTTATATGATTATACCATTGATCGGATTACTTCTTATCATTTATCTTTTTTTGCCTTGTCGCAAAACCAGACCGGGAAACTTGAAAAACGCATAGATAAGGGCATTGAAAGTCTGACAAAGACCGTAAAGAATATATTTGTAGATATTTTGCCGATGTTAGCCAATGCTGCTTTCGCGCTGCTGTTGATTTATAAAAAGAATGTGTGGGTGGGGCTGGTCGCTACAATTATTCTGCCTTGCTATATCTATATAAGCAGGGAGCAGACGCACCGCCAGAAGAGTATCCGCCATAGTATTCAGCATGTAAGAGAAGAAAAAGCCAATTCATTATTCGGATTGTTGGAGTCGATTTTCGTGGTGAAATCTTTTGTAAGAGAACGCTACGAAACGGGTCGCCAACAAGCAATCAACTTGAAACTGACCGAAAATGAAATCAAGCACCATCGTACCAATTACCTGTTTGATGGACTGAAAAGCATAGCCGAGCAATTGGGTGTGGTGATGGTTTTTACGCTGACGATTTTCTTCGTACTGAATCGGGAAATGACAGTCGGAGCCATCCTCCTACACATTATGTTGTTCAACAATGTATCGTCACCCGTGCGCCATTTGCATCGCATTTATGATGAATACACTGAGGCTTTAACCTATTCGGAAGGTTTTTTTGATATGATAGAAAACGATGCCTATCTGTCGAAGAAAGGAGGCATAACCACAGAAAATCTGGAAGGCAATTTCAGTTTTCAAAATGTAGACTTTACCTATCCGAATGGTAAGCAGGCCTTGAAAAATGTGAGTTTTGAGCTGAAACATGGCAAGACCACGGCCTTGGTAGGGTTGTCGGGTGCAGGTAAAAGTTCAGCCATGAATTTACTTGCAGGGTTTTATGACCCAACCCATGGGAAGGTATTACTTGACGAGAAACCATTAGCTGATTATGACAGTGATTTCGTTCGTGAAAACATCGGACTGGTAATGCAGAAAAACCATATTTTCTCTGGCACTGTCGAAGAAAATATCCGCTACGGTGATTTAACTGCCACCCGTGAAGCCATTGAAGAAGCGGCTAAAAAAGCCAGTTTGCACGATCAGATACAACGCATGCCGAATGGCTACGAAACACAGGCCAGAGAACTCTCAGGCGGACAGCAACAGCGCATTGCCATTGCCCGATTGTTCCTCAAAAATCCGCCGATTATCTTTTTGGATGAACCTACGGCGAGTCTCGATGCCATCACCACCGAGCAGATAAAAGAAAGTATTGATGCTGTGAAAAATAACCGAACCGTATTGATTATCTCTCATAATATCAGCCAGATTATGGATGCCGACCATATTTATGTGCTGAGCGAAGGTGAGGTAGTCGGGCATGGTACACATGAGTCGCTCTATCGGGAAGGCGGCTTATACCGGGAAATTATTGATTCCAATGCAAGAACCCTGAACATTGGTCGCCTGGCGGCTACGGTGCTGGGGTGAGGAGAATTATAATCGAAAACCATTACAAATAACATTATTTAATATTTAACAAAGACCATGAGCACCACAGTACAAAATTTTGTCATTCGCCACATAGCGGGTGCAAAAGCCAACCAGATTGAAGAATTTGATTTTCAGAAACATCATGAACTGACCCTGGGACGCGCCAGCACCAGCGATGTACAGTTCGACCCTGATTTAGACATAGTAGTAAGCCGTGAGCACGGCAAGATTGTTAAAGACTTAATTGACCCGTTCTTGTTTACACTGATTGATAATAATAGTCGTAATGGCATTATGGTGAATAAAATCAAAGTAAAAGGCTCAACTAAATTATTCCCGGGTGATGAAATTCAGTTGGGCAATAATGGCCCTGTCTTTATATTCGACCTTGATCCTCGTCCGCAGGAATTTATGCCTCAGACCCGCATGGTAGACATCAGTAAACCTACTACCGAGTTTCTTCCGAGTGAAGTAGCTAATACTGCCAATACAGGCAAAACAGGCATTGGTAAGCAAACCTTTGAGCGTGTGATTACTCACGAGCGCCAAAAATCGCAACGGATGCTGTGGACAAGTCTGGCTGCTGCGCTGGTACTATTGAGTGCAGTAGGTTTTGTTATCTGGAAAAACGGTGAGGATACTAATGACGAGCTGGCACTGGAAGTAGGAAAAACTACGCATCAGTTAGACTCACTGCGAAATGCGGTATCTGTAAAACAACAGAAAGGAGAATCTTTATCGCCGGAAGAAATTGTAGCGGCCAATCAGGATAAAGTCGTGAAAATTGAATTTGGCTGGCAGTTATTTGACCCCGGCACAAGCGATGAAATCTGGCATGTGTATATTCCTATGAAAATGCAGGATGGTAGCGAGCGTTACGTGGCCGCTTACCAGCAAAATGCACAAGGCAGAATTGAGCCTTATCTGAATACCAAAAGGAACGTATCAATGGGTGTGCCAATCGGTATGTCAGGCGCTTCGGGCTCAGGCTTTGTAGTGTCAGAATCTGGGTTTATTCTTACCAATCGTCATGTGGCGGCTTCGTGGAATACTGGGTTCTCTTTCCCGGAATATGCGTTTCCGGGTGTATTGTTAGATGCACAAGGCAAGCCAACCAATCAGATGATTTCAGCCGGAGATGTGTATGGATGGGTACCATCAGAAGCCTCTATGCTGGGTGGACGGGCATTAAGCTCAAGAGTTGAAGGCCGCAATACCTATCTGAAAGTAACTTTTGCCAACAATGTTTTGCGTCGCAATGCTACAGTTGAGGCAGTATCAGATAACCACGATGCAGCTATGATTAAGGTAGCTTTGCCGGGTAAACTGGCAAGTGTAGAATTATTCGATAATTACGACGACATCAAAGCCGGACAAGCCGTTACGGTATTGGGCTATCCGGGTGTAGCGCCGGAGCAATATGTGGTTCGTAAATCTAGCGACCCTTTCAAACCGAATATGGATTTCAATAGTGTGCCATCACCAACGGTAACACCGGGAAATATCGGCCGCTTAATTAAGAGTTCAGCAGAAAAAACAAATCTATACAGCACCTTCGGAGATTCATATCAGCTAACCATCAACGCCACAGGTGGAGGCAATAGCGGTGGCCCGATGTTCGACGATAAAGGACGCGTAATTGGCATCTACTACGCAGGCAAAAGCGATGCCCGCGGTACTCAAATCTCCTTTGCCGTACCTATCAAATATGGGATGGAATTAATGGGGAATACGAAGGTTTTGTAATCGTGAATTAGTGAATTTGTGATTGTGATGATATTGCAAAGCACGGCCTTCGACTCCGCTCAGGCACCGGGCTAGGCGCATTAAATAAGTAAATCTATTAGAATTAATATTAGTCTCTCGAATCGGTGCCTGAGCGGAGTCGAAGGCCCTATTAAGCAGAAATCAAAGACATTCATCTAATAGAATGAGTTATTCGCCATTCGCTAATTCACCATTCACAATTAATCTTATATCAATGCAAGAGCCATTTTTAAATAAAAATATCCGGGGATACATACTCATGCAGTGGTTGGGGTCTGGTGGGATGGGAGAGGTGTATCAGGCACAACATCAATCCACTCGTCAGACTGCTGCTGTAAAAGTATTGAACCGTATTGATCAGGTAGAAAGATTCCGGAATGAAGCCTATGTGCAGTCGTCGGTGAAGCACCCCAATATAGCGGCGCTCTACGAATATTCGGTCGAAAATGGGATTCCTTGCATTGTGATGGAATATGTAGAGGGTCTAACACTCGAAAGGCTCATTAAAAGAAAGGGAGCATTGCCTGAGACCTTTGTCTGGAAAGTACTTG
>CBIHRH010000292.1:0-6600 GCA_966212365.1 uncultured Emticicia sp.
ATTCAATAACCTTTTGTTAACCCCCTTTAGTAGAAAAGTATTAAATCCTTTACTTAATTATTTTGTTACGTATAGATTAATACATTACTAGCGTGCACAAGTATTTTTTTTTGAAACACTATTTGAATGCGCACCATTAAATTATTTTTTTGTTAAGCTAAATCAAATGAACTAAAAACCGCCTAAAACGCTGCTTTTCCAGCGAAAATTCGCTATATTCGTTCATTTATTTTGCAGAGATAATTTGTTAACTTTAATTGTTATTGCATTATTCTCATAACAACTATTGCAAAAACAAGTATTTTTAAGCAAATAAATAAAATTTGGTTTCAAAGTTGTTATGCCAAATAAATTTGGTATTATATTGCATTTCAATTGCTGTATATACTTAATATATATAACAACTCAGAAGATTATTAGGCAATAAACTTCTCGTTTAAATTACAAATTATCTAATCAGAGTACAATTTAAAACCCTATAAATTTTATCGCACGATGACTGATGCAGAACAAGTAATGGAACAAGGTCTATATCGTTCGGAATTCGAGCATGATGCCTGTGGTATTGGCTTTAGAGCCCATCTAAAAGGCAGAAGGTCTCATGGAATTGTAGCCGATGCTATAAAAATGCTGGAGCGCATGGATCACCGTGGTGCATGTGGTTGTGACCCCAATACGGGTGATGGTGCAGGTATTTTATTGCAGATACCCCATGAATTCTTTTTAGATGAATGCAATAAATTGAATTTCCAATTACCTTCAAGTGGTGAGTACGGTGTAGGAATGATTTTCTTCCCGATGAATGAAACGGAAAGAGAAGAATGTAGAGAGATACTCAACCGAAAGATTGAAAGGCTTGGACTAGGTTTGTTAGGTTATAGGGTGGTGCCAACTAAAGGCGATTCTCTGGGTGAAGGCTCAGGTTCAGTTGAACCTCATGTTGAACAAGTGTTTATCAAGCGCCCTTCAGACATTACTGAAGAAATTGATTTTGAAAGAAAGCTATACATTCTTCGTCAATATGCTTCACGTATCATTCGTGAATCAGTTGCCGGAGCCAAAGAGCATTTTTATTTCTCATCGCTTTCGTGCCGTACTATTTCGTATAAAGGGCAATTAACGACTGAACAATTAAAGTATTATTTCCCTGATTTGTGGAACGAATCAGTTACCTCTGCTTTCGCGGTTATACACTCTCGTTTCTCTACCAACACTTTCCCTTCATGGAAATTGGCACAACCTTTCCGTTTTATTGCTCATAATGGTGAAATCAATACGGTAAAAGGTAATGTGAACTGGATCAGAGCCGGAGAAAAGTCTTTTGTTTCAGAATTTTTCACAAAGGAAGAAATGGATATGATTCTTCCTATCTGTGACGCTGGTAATTCTGACTCTGCCCAGTTGGATAATGTAATCGAATTACTTTACCTATCAGGTCGCTCATTACCTCATGTTATGATGATGCTGGTTCCGGAGGCATGGGATGGTAATGAGCATATGGATCCTGTTCGTAAAGCATTTTATGAATACCATGCCGCTATTATGGAGCCTTGGGATGGCCCGGCTTCTATCTCATTTACTGATGGTAAAATGGTAGGTGCTACCCTTGATAGAAATGGTTTGCGTCCGTCTCGCTACTGGGTATTGGATGATGATACTGTTGTAATGGCATCAGAAGCCGGAGTACTGGATATTGACCAGGCAAAAGTAGTATCAAAAGGTCGTCTTCAACCAGGCAAAATGTTTATTGTAGACATGGAGCAGGGAAGAATTATTCCGGATGAAGAAGTAAAATCAGATATTTGTTCACGTCAACCTTACCAGGAGTGGCTGGATGAATACAAAATAAAAACTTCTGTACTACCAAAATCAATTCGTCCTTATCAGAATTATAGTGAAGAAACACTTCTAAAAAGACAGGTTACTTTTGGTTTTACATCAGAAGATTTAAGAATGATTCTTGCACCAATGGCGCAAACAGGCCAGGAGGCAATAGGTTCGATGGGTGTTGATACGCCTTTGGCTATTCTGTCAGATCAAAGCCAACATCTTTCTTATTATTTCAAACAATTGTTTGCACAGGTAACCAATCCTCCGATCGACTCAATCAGAGAACGTGCAATTATGTCTTTGATTTCGTTTGTAGGTTCAAATGAAAACATCCTGACAGAGTCGCCATTGCATTGCCGATTAGTGGAGTTGGAGCAACCTGTTTTAACAGTTGAAGAATTTGACAAACTACGTTTTGTAGATTATAAAGGCTTCCAGGCTAAAACTATCAATACCTATTTTAATGCGAAGGCCACTGATATCGGTAAGGCATTGGAATTTGCTTTGGATAGAATTTGCCGTTATGCTGAAGATGCAATTGAAGATGGTTTTGAAATTCTGATTCTATCAGATAGAGCAATTGATTCAGACCATGCCCCTATCCCATCTTTATTAGCTACTTCTGCCATTCATCATCACCTTATTAAGAAAGGTATCAGGGGAAAAGCAGGTATTGTTGTTGAAGCCGGAGATATCTGGGAAACACACCATTTTGCTACCTTAATTGGTTATGGATGTTCGGCTATTTGTCCTTATATGGCATTCGAGACTATCTCCTGGATGAACAAGAAAAGTATGATTGAAGGTACTTTTGAGGATTATACGCTTTATAAAAACTACGTTAAGGCAGTTAACAAAGAGTTATTGAAGATATTCTCAAAAATGGGGATTTCAACCTTGCAATCTTACCAGGGTGCTCAGATATTTGAATGTATTGGTTTGAATAAACAGGTAATTGATAAATACTTTACCGGAACAATCTCGCGTATAGGTGGTATGGGCATTGCCGAAATTGCCAAAGAAGCGATTGTACGTCATAAAGTTGCCTACCCGGATGTACCTCAGGTTTCTACGCAAAGATTAGAAGTAGGTGGAGTTTATCAGTGGAAACAACGTGGTGAACGCCACATGTTTAATCCTGAAAGTATTCATTTATTGCAACAATCAGGTAGAGTTGGTGAGCACGATTTAGAGAAAGGTTATTCGATTTTTAAGAAATATTCAAAACTGATTAACGACCAAAGTGTTGATGCATTAACTATCAGAGGTTTGCTACGCTTCAAGAAAGGCAATCCGATCCCTTTAGAAGAGGTTGAACCAGTAGAAAGCATATTCAAACGTTTTGCTACAGGAGCCATGTCGTTCGGTTCAATTTCATGGGAGGCTCATACTACCCTGGCAATTGCCATGAACCGCATTGGTGGACGTTCTAATTCAGGCGAAGGTGGTGAAGATGAAATACGTTATGAATTAGATAAAAATGGTGATAATCTAAGTTCAAGCATTAAACAAGTAGCTTCGGGTCGTTTTGGCGTAACAAGTCATTATCTGACTAATGCCAAAGAATTACAAATCAAAATGGCACAAGGAGCCAAGCCTGGTGAAGGTGGACAGCTACCGGGACATAAAGTAGATGATTGGATTGGTCGCGTACGTCATAGTACACCAGGTGTGGGTCTTATCTCCCCTCCTCCTCACCATGATATTTATTCAATTGAAGATTTGGCTCAGCTAATCTATGACTTGAAAAACTCAAACCGCGATGCTCGTATTTCAGTGAAATTAGTATCTGAAGCAGGAGTTGGAACAGTTGCTACAGGCGTTGCCAAAGCACACTCAGATGTTATCCTGATTGCCGGTCATGATGGTGGTACGGGAGCTTCTCCTCTATCTTCTATCAGACATGCAGGTTTACCTTGGGAGCTTGGTTTAGCAGAAACTCACCAGACCCTGGTTAAAAATAAATTACGTGGCAGAGTAGTTGTGCAATCTGACGGTCAAATTCGTACTGGTAGAGACCTTGTAATTGCCGCTTTATTAGGAGCAGAAGAGTACGGGGTTGCTACAGCAGCTTTAGTATCAGTTGGTTGTATCATGATGCGTAAATGTCACCTAAATACTTGTCCTGTTGGAGTTGCTACGCAAAACAAGGAATTAAGAGCCATGTTTAGCGGTAAACCTGAGCATGTTGTAGCCATGTTTACTTACCTGGCAAGAGAAATGCGTGAAATCATGGCTGAATTGGGCTTCCGTACAGTCAATGAAATGATCGGGCAAGTTCAATTCCTAGAAAAACGCGATGATTTATCACACTGGAAATACAAGAAAATTGATTTAAGTGGCATCCTTTACAAAGAGCCAACAACACTTGATGTAGCCCAATATAAACAGGAAGAGCAAGATCATGGCATTGATAGTGTACTTGACTGGCAAATGATAAAAGATGCCCAACCGGCTATTAACGGTAAACAGGAAGTGACTGCAGAATACACAGTGAACAACCTGAACCGAAGTATCGGAACCATGACTTCGAATGAGATTTCGAAAGTTCATAAAGGTGAAGGTTTGCCTTACGGTACTATTCGTTTCAAATATCGTGGAACAGCAGGTCAATCATTTGGTGCATTCTCTACTAAAGGCTTGAAACTGGAACTAGAAGGAGACTCAAATGACTACTTTGGAAAGGGTCTTTGTGGTGCGGAACTAATCGTGTATCCTGACAGAAAAGCCAAATTTAGGGCTGAAGAAAACATGGTTATCGGTAACGTTGCTTTCTATGGTGCTACTTCAGGAGAAGCCTATATCAGAGGTATGGCAGGTGAACGTTTCTGCGTAAGAAATTCAGGTGCTAAAGTGGTAGTTGAAGGTGTAGGTGACCACGGTTGTGAGTATATGACCGGTGGTCTTGCCATTATCTTAGGCAAAACCGGAAGAAACTTTGCGGCGGGTATGAGTGGAGGTATGGCTTTCATTTATGATGTTGATGGAGATTTTGAATCGAAATGCAATAAAGAAATGGTTGGTTTAGAGAAACCAGATCAGGAGGATGCTGAAATGCTGAAAGCTTTTATTGAGAAACATCAAAGTGTAACCGATAGTAATGTAGCGAAAACTATCCTGGCTAATTTTGATGCGGAAGTTTCGAAATTCGTAAAAGTAATGCCAACCGACTACAAACGTGTATTGCTTGAAAGAAAAAAGAAAGCAGAACTTGAAAAGGTTTTAGCATAAAGCTATCCATCAGAGAGGATGAAGCTATTGACTTTTATCTTCTCTGAAACTTAAACATCCTACGATATACACAAAATCATAATAAAGAAATGGGAAAACCAACCGGTTTTTTAGAGTTTGAACGTCAGCCGTCTTTAAAACGCGATGTACTCGAAAGAAAAAAAGATTATAACGAGGTTGAAACCAATTATGACCCTCAACAGACCCGTGAACAAGCTGCCCGTTGTATGGACTGTGGTGTTCCGTTCTGTCATAATGGTTGTCCTCTTGGCAATATTATTCCTGAATTTAATGATGCGGTCTGGGAGCAAAACTGGGAGTATGCGTATCAGATACTAAGTTCTACTAATAATTTCCCGGAATTTACTGGTAGAATCTGTCCTGCTCCTTGTGAAGCTTCTTGCGTATTAGGTATTAACAAACCACCGGTGGCTATCGAATATATTGAGAAATCAATTATCGAGAAAGCGTACGAAAATGGTTGGGTGAAACCAAACATCCCAAGCAAAAGAACAGGCAAGAAAGTCGCTATAATAGGCTCTGGCCCTGCAGGTTTGGCAGCAGCATCTCAATTAAATAAAGCCGGTCACTCAGTAACTGTTTTTGAAAGAGCGGATGAGGTAGGTGGGTTATTAAGATATGGCATACCTGATTTTAAATTAGATAAATCAGTAGTAAAACGCAGAGTGACTGTGATGGAAGAAGAAGGCATTGTTTTTAAAACTAATGCCAATGTAGGTGTAAATGTAAAAGCTAGTGATTTAGTACGTGATTTTGATGCAATTGTATTGGCAGGTGGTTCTACCATTCCAAGAATGATTGAGATTAAAGGCAAAGAATTAAAGGGAGTCTATCCTGCCATGGAATTCCTAAGCCAGCAAAATAAACGCGTTTCCAACATTGATCGTATTACTGACCATAAAGGCGATGCCTACGCTAATGGCGAGCTATTAGCTACTGGAAAGAATGTGGTTGTGATTGGTGGTGGTGATACAGGTTCTGACTGTGTGGGTACGTCTAACCGTCATGGAGCGAAGAGTATTACGCAAGTAGAAGTAATGCCTGAACCTAGCCTTGACGATAAAAAACAACCTTATTACAAATTCAGAGCAGAAACTACGCCTTGGCCTAACTGGCCATTGACGAAACGTACTTCTACCTCGCATGAAGAAGGTTGCGAGCGTTTATTCAGCATCAATGTGAAAGAATATGTGGGTGATGCTGATGGTAATCTGAAAGGTATCATCATTTCAGAAGCGGCTATGTTTAATGGCAACCGTGTAGAAATGAACGAAAGAGAAATCCCTTGCGAATTAGCCTTGATAGCAGCGGGATTCTTAAATCCTCAACAAGAATTATTGGAACAATTGGAAATTGAGGTAGATAATAGGAAGAATGTGAAAGCATTGGAATATCAGACTAATAAATCAAAGATATTTGCAGCTGGTGATATGCGTCGTGGACAATCTTTGGTTGTATGGGCTATTTCAGAAGGTCGTGAATGCGCCAGAAAAGTAGATGAATATTTGATGGGAGAAT
>CBIHRH010000293.1:0-6557 GCA_966212365.1 uncultured Emticicia sp.
GCGGTAGCATCTTTCAAAACCTCCATTGATTGAATATCACTTGGGTTCAAATCTTCATATCCTGCTGATAATGGAATACCATCAACTACATAGAGTGGGTCGTTTCCTGCATTGAAAGAACGACGACCACGAATCAGGATTTTTGGCACTGAACCTGGTCTTGAACCTGATTGAGAAACGTCAACCCCAGCTACACGGCCTTGCATAGCCTGACCTAAACTGGTAATTGGCATCTCCTGAATTTGTTTCGCACTTACTGACGAAATAGCACCCGTAGTCTGGCTTTTCTTTTGAGAACCATAACCAACCACAACCACCTCATTCAAAGCGGCAGCATCTTCTTCTAAAGCAACATCAACTGTTGTTTTAGCACCGATGTTTACTTCCAAAGGTTTAAACCCAATGTAGCTAAACACCAAAACCGCATTACTTGCGGCCTGAACTGAAAACTTACCTGAAGCATCTGTGATTGCACCTTGTGTAGTACCTTTCACCGTAACACTAACACCCGGGAGGGCGCTGCCACCTGTATCAGAAACTTTTCCCGAAACAGTTCGGCTTTGAGCTTGTGTAACCTGCCAGCTTAAAAGCACAGCAAACACAAGCAACATTCTTTGTAGTAGTTGTTTCATACAAATAATTAAGGTTAATATAAAATTAGGCTTCCGCTAAAAATATGAAAATTTATTATTGGAATAGTTACAAAATTAGGAATAGATATAGGCTTTTACCACTAAAATTTAGTCATTTTCTAATATTTTTTTGACAAGTTATTCGTACATTTAGGCAAGAAATCATAGTGGTATTGAATTTTGACCTTATATTTACATGTTTTTATCATTAGCTATCAAAAGAGATAGAGTATAGACTGAACAGGCATTAATAGCGACAAAAGAAATGAAACCTCAACTACTCAAAATATCGAATCCTGCCGATTATTCATTTAATCTCTATGTGCAGGAGTGTCCATTTTTCCCTACTCCATGGCACTACCATCCGGAGTACGAAATTGTACTTATCTTAGAAAGCACCGGAAAGAAATTTATCGGTAGCAGCATTACTGATTACGGCCCAGGCGACTTGTGCATGATAGGTTCTTACCTACCTCATTATTATAGAAATGATGAAGAATTTTATGCCAAAGACTCTGGCTTAAAAGCCCGTTCGTTAGTAATTCATTTCCTGGAAGATTTTTTAGGAGACAAATTTCTGGAGGTTCCTGAAAGCCAGGCTATTAAGGCTTTGCTCGAACGCTCTAAAAGAGGCTTATCATTTGGCGAGAAAACCGTACAGAAAGTAGAACCGAAGTTTAAAAATCTGCCAAACCTGAAAGGTATGAGCCGATTGCTCGAAATGATTTCGATTCTGACTATTCTGGCCGAAAGTGAAGATAAACAGGATTTAACGACTAACCCTATCTCCTTACGTAACGAAGTAGATTCGGCACGTATGAATAAGGTGTTTGAACATGTGATGCAGAAATATCAGGAAGAAATTCAGCTAAGTGATGTAGCCGAACTGGCCAATATGAGTGAGTCGGCCTTTAGCCGATATTTTAAAAAACGTACACGTCGTACTTTCTCGCAATTTCTTGCAGAAATACGTATCGAACACGCCTGTAAATTATTAATGGCTGATAAAATGAGTGTTGCCGAGATTTCGTTCGAAAGTGGCTTTAATAATCTTTCTAACTTCAACAGGCAGTTTAAGGCTATCAAAAAGATAACACCGTTAACCTACCGGACTAAGTTCCTGGAATAGATTAGTGCTTCGGGCAATCGCATTGGTTTTTACCTTTGAACAGGCCCCACATAAAGCCTCTTTTCTTTTTGTAAGCACCGCTTTTCTTTCTGCGGCCTTTGCCTAATTCTTTTTTAACACTAACAGAAGTCTTAGTGTTGATACTTGCTGCCTGAGAAAACTCAGGTGTAATGGCTAATATGCCTATAATACCAAGAATGGCTAATTTTTTCATTTGATTGGTCTATTTTCAATTGGAACGAAAAAACTCTGGCAAAAATTACACCACTACCACACTTTCCACCGAAAAAGCCAAAGGTTTATCAGCAAATAGTGGTTTGGTTTGAGCCCATACACTTTTAAAAAGCTCCGAATCACGATAATTGTTCAGATCATCTTCCGAAAGCCAGTGGCTATGCGTCATAAAAACGGCAGATTGGTTAATATCCCGCATCAGTTCAAGATATGTGCAACCATCCATGGCCCTTATTTGCTCCTTCGATTCATCAAAAACTTTTAAGAAATCTTCCACTTTATCTTCACGAAAGGTCATTCTTACGTAGCGTATAAGCATTGGGTGTTTTTTACAAATATACTAAAAGAGTCTGTTTAAATTTTATTACTCCCGCCGAATATTAACTTTTGCAGTAAATATATTATCCGGTATATTCACAGCCATTATTTATACATTCTGAAAATCAAAAGCATTTATTCGATGATTACAAAAACTATTGAATGGAATAGTGTGCAGGATACCTATCCTGACCCGGATCGCATTATTGTTATATCATTTGAGATAGAGGAGTATGGTACAAGTAAACTTCCATGCTTCGCAAATTATTCTACCGAAGACGATTTATTCTATGATGAGGAATGGAGGGAATTAGAAACACAGCCGACTTTCTGGGCTTACTTGCCCGGGCCATTCTCGACTTAAAATATTGATTTCCGAGCAAGTCTCCAAAAACAAAAACCTCCTGCGGCAAAGCTACAGGAGGTTTCCAAACCCCTAACCTAAACAAAATATGAGAATGAATATGTAATCTACTATAATCCTTTAAGTGAAATTAAAAATATATTATCCCTACGGGATACAGTACTGCAAAATTAATAGTTTTACTACCGATATACCGTCCCGATGGGACTTAAAAAATGATAAATTTATATCCCGACTGGGCGTCCCCGTAGGAATGCTATATCGGTAGAAGAATGAGAGTCCTCAATATTTCGTATCCCGTAGGGATGGTATATTGTATTTCACCCAATGAGTAATACTTTAGTCCGAATTACAGTCCCTGCCGTATTAGTAATGATGAGCGTTTATGATAATGAAAACTTTTTATAATTAGTTTTCATGGCTTTTAAAAAATATTTGTCTATACTTGATTGTTAATTGTTTGTGTTTGATGGTTCAAAATTAATGTATGTCCCCCCTATGCAAAAGTCAGAATTGATGGGTGGACAGGAAGAATATACGTTCGGTGGATTTTGGCTCAAATACGGTTTAACAATTACCCGCATCTTTCATACCTATATTTATATTTGATAACCTATGAAAAAAGCTACTCACGCACTATGCTTTGCCCTCTCGCTTGCGCTTTTCTGTTTCCAGGCCTATAGCCAAGGCCCTAAAATATTAATTATAACAGCCCACCCTGATGACGAAACGATGTTTCCGGTAACTGTTTTTAAGGTTACCCACGAAATGAAAGGTACTGCCGATGTAGCCCTGATGACCGATGGCTCAGGTGGATACAATGGTTTAGTAGCATCAAGCTATTATGGCAAGAATATGACCGATTCGGCTACAGGAAGAACGTACCTGCCATTAATCAGAAAAAAAGAACTGCTTTGCTCAGGAGAAATAATGGGTATCAGAAATTTTTACTTCTTCGACCAGATAGATGATTTCTACCAGATGAACCCTGAACCTTTCTTATCTGGTGAGCGCTGGGATATTGGCTATATTGAGAAAAAACTGGATAAAATCTTAGAACAGGGCAAATATGATTTCATTTTTTGCCTGGTACCTGATGCAGGCCAACATGCGCACCATAAAACAGCCAGCATTATGGCACTAAGGGCAGCCCAAAGATATAAGGGAGCTAATAAGCCAATTGTGTTGGGGGGCAGGTCAGCAGGTAAAGATTCTGATTATAAATTCATCGAATTAGAGAATTATCCGGAAACCAAGATTTTTGAGAAAGCACCTGTATTTTACTTTGACCGCTCTTATGGTTTCGGCGAAAACAACAAGCATAGCTATATGATAGTAGCCGACTGGGTAAAAGCCTGCCATAAGTCGCAAAGCGGAGATATGAACGCCGCCATGCACCGGGGAGATTTAGAGACATTCTGGTACTTTGAGGCCAATAGTGCACAGAACATTGAGAAAACCAGAACCTTTTTTGAGCAACTAAAAAGTAGTGGCTTTCCTACCAAATAGGTAGGTTTGATACTATTAAACCGTTTTACCAAATAAGTGTCTGATTTACATTTTTAAAAAATTTTAAAAATTAATCTTTTTGAATAATAAAAAAGTGTTTTGATAAGGAGAAAAGCCTTAAATTTGCCAAAATTTCCTACGTTTAGCGCCTCTAAAACAAAACTACAATCATAATGGAACAGCAGATTATTACAAATGAACCTATTGCTTACGAGAAGATTCCCACCAAAATTTTCAAAGATTCAAAAGAAGCATCAAAAGCCGTTGCGCAGGAGATTGCCGATTTGATTCGTGAAAAACAAAAACAAGGAAAACAATGTGTGCTGGGTTTAGCTACGGGCTCGTCTCCTAAATCAGTGTATGCCGAATTAGTTCGTATGCACAAAGAAGAAGGTTTGAGCTTTAAAAACGTAGTTTCTTTTAACCTGGACGAATACTTTCCGATGGAGCCTGACTCTCTGCAAAGCTATGTTCGCTTCATGAAAGAGCAACTTTTTGATAAGGTTGATATTCCAAAAGAAAACTATTTCATTCCTGATGGAACTGTTCCGGCCAGTAAGGTAAGAGATTTTAGTGATGAATATGAGAGAAAAATAGATGCGGTAGGCGGTCTTGATTTTCAATTATTAGGTATTGGTGCCAATGGTCATATCGGTTTCAACGAGCCGGGTTCATTGATTAATTCAAGAACACGTCTGATGATGCTCGACCACTCAACCCGTGTAGCAGCAGCCTCAGATTTCGGTGGTAGTCTGGTAAAAGTTCCTAAAAAAGCCATTACCCTTGGGGTATCTAAAATCCTGAACGCCAAAAGAGTAGTGCTACTGGCATGGGGTGAAAGAAAAGCACCTGTAATTGCCGAAGCTGTAGAGGGTAGAGTAACGGAATCTGTACCAGCTTCTTATCTGCAAACACATCCAAACTCATTGTTTGTGATTGACGAAAGAGCGGCATCGGAACTAACACGTATGAAAACCCCTTGGATGGTTGAAGATGTTGAATGGACAAGCAAAATGGTGAAAAAGGCCGTTACTACGCTTTCGCTTTCATTGGGTATACCAATCCTGAAACTAACGAATAAAGATTATAACGATAATGGTCTAAGCGATTTATTGGCTCAACACGGACAAGCCTACGAAATCAATATTGATGTATTTAACCAATTACAACATACTATTTCAGGTTGGCCGGGTGGCAAACCAAATGCCGATGATACTAATCGTCCGGAAAGAGCTTTGCCTGCTAAAAAACGTGTGATTATCTTTAGCCCCCATCCAGATGATGATATTATCTCAATGGGTGGTACATTCCAACGTCTGGTTGACCAGGGACATGATGTACATATCGGCTACCAGACTTCGGGTAATATTGCCGTAGCAGATGATGAAGCCATCCGCTTTATTGATTTCGTGGTTGATTTTAATCATAAATTCGGTATTGAGAATAAAGAAACTCAGGCTTTATTTAGTGAAGCGAAAGAGTTCTTGAAAAATAAGAAAGACAGTGATGTAGATACTTCTGCCGTAAGATATGTAAAAGGTTTGATACGTCGAGGTGAGGCCAAAGCAACCTGCCGTTTTGTAGGTATTCCAGAATCAAACGTCCATTTTCTGGATATGCCTTTCTATGAAACAGGTCGTATTGAGAAAAAACCATTAGGTGCAGAAGATATTAAGGTAGTAGCTGATTTGATTGAAGAGGTAAAACCTCATCAGGTATATGCAGCGGGAGACCTAGCCGACCCACATGGTACGCACAAAGTTTGTCTGGATGCGATTTTTGCCGCTATTGAAGGGCTGAAACATAAAAATTTCATGAAAGATTGCTGGGTATGGCTATACCGTGGTGCCTGGGCTGAGTGGGATATTCATGAAATCGAAATGGCAGTGCCAATGTCGCCGGATCAGGTACTACAAAAACGTATGGGTATTTTCAAACACCAGTCACAAAAAGACGGTGTCGTATTCCAGGGTACTGATGCCCGCGAATTCTGGCAACGTGCCGAAGAGCGCAACAGAGCCACAGCCAGCCTTTACAACAAACTAGGTCTGGCAGAATACGAAGCGATGGAAGCTTTTGTGAGATGGAAGTTTTAAGGCTCTGATAATAAACGAAAAAGGCGTTTGATAACTCAAACGCCTTTTTCATTATAAACATAGTGCTGATTAAATCACCTTCACCTCAAACTTGAATTTATCTTTACTTGGCACACAGGTACCATCTTTATAAGTACAAGTATAACATTCTATCTTCCCCTCAATCACCGGATTAGCCTTAGTAATTTTTACCTTTTGCATAAACTTAGCTTCATGTTCAAAATACTGTATTTTCCCTCCCCATATTTCATCATACTTCTCTTTAGGTTTTATTG
>CBIHRH010000294.1:0-6510 GCA_966212365.1 uncultured Emticicia sp.
AAGCAGTTTTGAGGGTAGTAATATAAGTTGTTTTTTACCACTGAGTGTCACGGAGTATCACAGAGGTTTAAAACTTCGTGAAACTCGTGCAAAACTCGGTGTTACTCCGTAGTAAAGTCATTATTGTAGCATTAAATTTTTTTCAAAAATCCAAAAAAACTACACAAATAGTTTTGAAACTAAAAATTTAGTTATACATTTGTTTCATACAAGGCCTTTATAAATTCATTTAATCGAAAAAACAATGGAACTCAGAGAATTGACCCGTGCGGAAGAGGAAGTAATGCAAATATTATGGACTCGTGAACCCGCCTTTGTAAAAGATATACTGGAAGAATTTCCTGAGCCACGCCCTGCCTACAATACGGTTTCAACTATTGTGCGTATTTTAGAACAGAAAGGTTTTATTGGTCATAAAGCCTATGGCAAAACTCACGAATACTTTTCGCTGGTAAGTAAAGAAGAATATAAGTCTTTTGCTACAGGAAAATTAATGGAAAGTTATTTTGAAAATTCGGTTGAAGAGATGTTTTCATTTTTTGTCAGAGAAAAGAAAATAGATGTACAGGAAGCCGATGAGATATTGAAGCTCATTGAAAAAATGAAAAAGCAATAAGTTCGGTAAGAGCCACTATGTGGTACAGGTAAGTTTAAAGTAAATATTGTTCACGAAAAAATTAAACGACTGTGATAATATGAGTGTACTAATCTACCTTCTGAAAGTCAATCTGATATTGATTGCCTTCTATGCTTTTTACTGGGTGTTCTTGCGTAAAAACACTTTTTTTCAAACCAACCGTTTGTATTTGTTGCTGTCTGTAGTGGTATCGTTTCTAATGCCTTTTATGAAAATACGGCATAATTATACTTTCTCGCAGAAGCTTCCCGTAACATTGAATGAATTGCCAACCGAATCTATTAAAGAGGTAGTTTATCAACCCGTTTTGCGTGATAGTTATACTTATGTATTTAATTGGATAGATATTGTGGCTGCCATCTATCTGGCAGGAGTAGTGGTGTTTAGCTTAAGATTTGTGATTGCTCTGGTAAAAATCTATTTTTTATTACGTAATAGCGAGCCTATAGAGATGTCAGAAACACGTAGCGGACGCGAGTACTGGTTATTACGTACTAACAAAGCATTTTCATCATATTCTTTCTTCAATTTCCTGATTCTGAATAAAGAAGATATTTTTTATAATCGCAACATGATTACCGACCATGAGGAGGTGCACATCAGTCAGGGGCATAGTTGGGATATATTCTTTATTGAGATTGCGCACATTTTTTGCTGGTTTAATCCGCTACTAATATCCTACAAAACAGCGCTGACACGCCTACATGAGTTTATTGCCGATAGCATTGTAGAAGGAGACGAAAAAGTACCCTACGCCGAGTTTTTGTTTGCTTATAATTTCAGAACAAACGCCAGCCCTTTAGGGAATGATTTTTTCAAAGATTCATTGCTGAAAGAACGTATTCAGATGATGATGAAGACCCGTACACCTCTTTGGGTGATAAGCAAATACATATTTATACTGCCATTAGTGGTGTGCATGGGCTATTTTGTAGTGGCACAAGATGTAAGAAGGGTGAAAGATAACACGCTACTACCGGCAGAATTTAAAGGCGGTATCAGAGCTTTTGAAACTTATTTTGCTAAAAACTTCAGATACCCGGAAGGCAAAAGAGTAGAGGGAGATATCTACGCCTCTTTTGTAGTGAATAAAGAAGGAGAACTGTCTGAGCTTTCAATTGATAAAGGTATACGGCCTGATTATAATGGAAAAGTAGCGCAATTATTATCATCAATGCCCTATTGGACTCCTGCTATAAGGAGTAAAAAACCTGTAGAATCAAGGGTTTTTCTAAGATTAACTTTAGGTAAATCTTATGGCATTATAGCTAACCAAAGTAATATAGACCCGGCTTTCAGAGGTGTAATAGTCATTGATGATCAGATAATAAGTCGCGCCAATAAGCTCTATTGGGAAGATTATACCAATCTTTTAAAAAGTAATAAGAATCTTGACGAAAACGAAAGTACTTATCTTAAATTAATAGGCGAGAACCAGACTCTGGTTGATAAGTATGGCGAGCAGGCAGAATTTGGGGTAGATTTATGGATGAGCAAAAGACAGATGCTGATTATACATAACCAGGAAGAATTAAACTATATAAAAGGTAGTGCCTATTCTATCATGGTTGAGGATGCAAATGTTGAGATATTATCGCCTGCAGAGGCGGCAAAAAAATATGGCGAAAAAGCCAAAGGCGGTGCAATTATTATTAACGATAAGTTTTAATGTTCAACTAATCATTAAAACCTTAAGCTAACGAAAAATTATGAAAAAGCTAGTTTGTATTCTGACAATGACTGTGTTTTCTGTGACTATTGCTTTTGCTCAAAAGACTGATAAAAGTAAACCTGTATTCGAACAGGTAGACCAAACTCCCGAGTTCCCGGGTGGGATGCCTGCCATGTTCGATTTTATAGGTAAAAATCTCAAATACCCTAAAGAAGCTCGAGAGAAGAAGATTGAGGGTACAGTATTTCTTAAATTAATAGTAGAGGAGGACGGAAGTATCATCGAAACTGCCATTTTGAAAAGCTTAGGTCATGGATGCGACGAAGAATTGACTCGTGTTGTGAAAGCAATGCCTAAATGGTCGCCAGGCAGGAAAGACAATGAACCAGTACGGACATCCTTAGTATTGCCAGTTTTGTTCGAATTAGAAAGGAAATCATCAAAATAATGGACTTTTTATTTTATCTTGTTCAGGTAAATCTGTACTTAATACTCTTTTACTCTTTTTATCGGCTCGTACTTTTCGACGAAACTTTTCATCAACTGAATCGAGCTTATTTGGTCGCGTCAGCATTGCTATCATTCGGTATTCCGCTATGGTATTCCCAGTATGTACAATCGTGGTTTATTACCAAAGAAATCAATGAGGTGTTTTATACGCTTTATGACCCCTCTATGATTCTTATCCGACCGACAAAAGGAGTCAGTTTTACCTGGGCAGATATTTTAGAAGGCTCATATATCATAGGCATCAGTATTTTCACTATTCGCCTGGTCATTACTTTGCTGCAACTGATTGTAGTATTGAAGAACAAAGATTTTGAGAAGTTTACTGCCTTTTCTTTTTTCGGCTACAGCTTTGTTGATGAAACCCTTAAGAAACGTGATACTATATTAGCACATGAGCACGTGCATATGCAACAATTGCATTCGGCCGATGTAATGATTTTTGAGGTGATTGCGATTCTTAACTGGTTCAATCCGGTAGTATATCATTACAAAAAAGACATCAAGCATATTCATGAGTTTATTGCTGATGATATTGCTGCGCAAAATGAAAGCTCAAAGGCTGATTACGCCATGTTGCTTTTCACTCAGGAATTTGGGCTGCAACCCGACCAGCTAACTAATCGGTTCTTTACGCATTCAACGCTTAAACGCCGTATTCAGATGCTAAGTAAACCGCGCTCTCGTAGAATCATGTTGTTGAAATATGGGTTATCTGTGCCCTTGTTTATATTGATGCTGGTACTTTCGTCGGCTACGATTACTAAAAATAAGGTGCTTGATTTAGTAGAGGTGAAGCTCTCTGGCCTGACTGAGAGCAAAGTAGTATTAGAACCTCATCTTAATTCGGTAGCCAAAGAAGATAATCATCCGGTAGAAGGAAAAGATAAAATCATTACGGGTAAAGTAACATCTGCCGACGATAGAAGAGCATTACCAGGAGTAATTGTAGAGGTAATTAATAAAGACAAAGGTACTACTACCGATATTAATGGTGAGTTTAAGATAAGTGTTTCAGCAGATGATAAATTGCGTTTTAAATTTATAGGCTTCAACCCGGTAGTTGTTGCAGTAAATGACAAAACAGTACTGAATGTATCTTTGAACCCGAAACAACCAGAGCATATGCCCTTAGAGGAGGTAAAAATAACAACACAGAAAAAAACAGTTTGGGGGCATGATGACTTGATTTTTGAGACGGTTGAAGAAAACCCTCAATATCCGGGTGGCGTTAAGGAAATGTATGCATTTATCAGTAGTAAACTGAAGTATCCTTTAGAAGCGGTAAAGAATAAAGTATCAGGTAAAGTATTCGCCAAGTTCATTGTCAGAAAAGATGGCAGCATTAGCGATATAAAAATTCTGAAAGGTATAGGCTATGGTTGTGATGAAGAAACAGTAAGGGTGATTTCGCAATTACCTCCCTGGAAACCCGGGAAGCAAAATGGGGAGCCAGTCAATGTCATGTTTACAATGCCTGTTAATTTCGAAATGCGGGATGAAAAAAGTGTTGAAGTATTGATGGTTGAGAATAAAAGTGCTCAAGTATTTAAGATACCTACAAGCAATGCTGCATTCAGGATAAGAGGTATAAACGATAGCGAAAATCTTTTCATTGTTGATGGAAAAGAAATAAAAAAGGAAGATATCAACCAACTGGAGCCTGATAGTATTTATTCAGTAACTGTATTGAAAGACGAGTCGGCCGTTAAAATCTATGGAGAAAAAGGTAGAAACGGTGTAATAATTATCAGTACAAAAAGGGCGGCAAAGGAAACAAAGAAGTAGCCTACGCTTTATCTTCCTTTGTCTGCAAATGCTCCTGATGTTTCCATAGTTCCTGAAAAACTTCACTATGTTCTTTCAGATGCTTGAATGTGCCTTCATCTATAATACGACCGTCCTGCAAAATATACACGTAATCAAATTTTGTCAGGAGGTGCAAGCGGTGCAGTGATGATAGAACAGCTTTATCTTTAAATTCCTTGAACAGTTTGTTATAAATCTGCACTTCTGTTTTGGGGTCAACGCTACTGGTGGGCTCGTCGAGCAATACAATTTCACTCAGGCGAGCTGCCAGAACACCCCTGGCCAATGCCAGACGTTGTTTTTGCCCCCCTGATAGGTTCACACCTTTCTCTTGTATATTTGATTCCAGGCCTTTCGGTAAATGCTGTATCACTTCTTTAAAGTGGGCTGTTTCGCTTACATGTATGATTTCTTCTTCTTCGAAGGGCAATCCGAGAGTGATATTATAGGCAATCGTATTCTCAAAAATCTCAGGTTCCTGTGGGAAAAGCGTAATCGTTTCCGAAATTATATCCAAAGAGTCATATTCTTCACCATCTATCGAAACTTTTACGTTTGGTTCGGCATCATACAAGCCTCTCAACAGTTTTAGCAAGGTACTTTTACCGCTACCACTTTCACCGATAAAAGCTATCTTTCTACCTTTTTCTATCTGTATATTCAGATTATGCAGGCTATGAGCGGTTCTGGCTTCTTCATAGGTTTCATTATGTGAGAAATTAAGCCCCGAAACCGTAATTTTTTTCCAGTTTTCAGGTAATTCCAGCACTGAATCAGGGCGGTGATGTTGCTGATAAGCCTCTCCGATACTTCTGGCCGTTTGCACATCTGTATTGTATTGCACAATATTGGTATACTGCCAGGCCACATCATGAAACACACTTGTAAACTGAATGACATAGCCCAGTAGCGTAACCAAGCCACCAATATAAAACGGTTGTCCGGGTGTCCAGTGCTGATAGACATAGCCCAATGCGATTACACAATAAATCAATGTAACCAGGGTATCAGCCACAAACCATTTCCATTCATTCAATCGTACATTTACTCTAAATGGCGGTAATACTTCTTTCACCTTTTGCATCAGGCTTGATTCCATCCGCTTTTCCAAACGAAGCGTGATTACAGTAATAATATTCGACAGACTATCGAAAAGTGTAGAAGAAACTACGTGTTCTTTTTCGTTAGTTTCGTCTAAGGCCTTAATGAAAGGCTTGTCAAACTTGAATATCACCCAGATGGTGAACATGCCCATCAGGATACCAATGCCACCAAATAGAGGTGAGAAATAGAGCATCGCTCCGAATGAAAACACAAATTTGAAGATGGCATGCAGGAACATGAAGCCATCCTGAAAGAAATGTTTCAGTGCTTCATAGGCTTTACGGATACGATTGATAGTAGACCCACTATGATTATCCTGATGCCAGCGGGTAGGCAGATGGAGTGTCTGGTGATATAGTTCATCCAAAAAATTCCGGCTCAGATTAAAAGCCAGGTCACGCTCCATCACGCGGGCTGGGCCGTGGAAACTCCATTCCAGTAATTTCAGTAATAAGAATAAGCCTGCATATAAAAGCGTACTATCCCATATCTTGGAACTATCCCGCTGGATGCTATCCACAAACCAGCCGTACAAAAGTGGATTAAGGGCGGCAACCACATTGGCCATTATGAAAAGGCCATAGATAAAGATATATCTACCCTTTTCCTGACGGGCATATTTCCAGGCGGTGTGGAGGAGGTTAACGTAAGGATTATTCATAGGTTATTACAGAAACTAGTACAAAGGACGAGATTTTTTAGCATATTTTACGTTGAATCTCATTATTAATGTATAAAATTGACCTGATTCAGTTTATCTTTCAATTTAGAGCCAACAAAA
>CBIHRH010000295.1:0-6491 GCA_966212365.1 uncultured Emticicia sp.
TATTTACCAACGTTCGACCCCACACCCTAAATCCAACTCCCCATTGTTGGGGAGAGGGACTTTTTTTTGTTCCCTCTCCATTGTTGGGGAGAGTCAGGGTGGGGTTATTTGGCCACCTCTACTTTCACCACCAATAAGAATTCATCCATCTCAATCTGGCTGGCATCCTGAATATCGTCGGGAAAGATATTTAAAGAAAGTGCCTGTACTTCCTGGCAGATATATTCTTTATTTGCTGCAATAGCTGTTACGAGTGCTTCATTGTTGTTCTGTAGCGAGATATTGATTTTATCAGTTACCTCAAAACCATTGTCTTTTCTGTAGTTCTGGATACGATTCACAAAATCACGAGCAATGCCTTCATTACGTAACTCTTCTGATATGGTCATATCTAAGGCTACAGTAATGCCTCCTTCGCTGGCTACTAACCAACCCGGTACATCTTCTGTTAATATCTCTACATCTTCCAGTTTCAAGTAAGAGAAAGTTGCTAAAGCAGAGTTAGTGTACAATTCACCGCTTTTCTCTAATTCTTTCAGTTGTTCGGCTGACATAGAATTGATGAAGTTACCAACTTCTTTCATATCCTTGCCGTATTTTGGGCCTAGGACTTTGAAATTAGGTTTCACTTTCTTTTTCAGGATACCCGAATCATCATCCAGATATTCAACAGCCTTGATATTTACTTCTGACTTAATAATTTCTTCCACATGGCGGATTTTCTCACGTGTACTTTCAGACAATACCGGAATCAATACTCTTTGTAAAGGCTGACGCACCTTGATTTTATGGCCTTTACGCAATGAGTGTACCAAAGAAGATATTCTCTGTGCCAAGTCCATAGATTCTTCTAAATCGGCATCAACCATGTTTTGGTCATACTCAGTCCATTGAGTAAAATGCACCGACTCATGTAAGAAATGCGTTCTCTTAGCTTTAGCTTCTTCACGGATACAATCAGTCATATTTCTATACAACCAATCCCCATAGAAAGGAGCGATAGGTGACATCAACTGAGAAATCACTACCAGACAATGTTGTAGTGTTTCGTAAGCAGCCTGCTTATTCTCAGTCATTTCGCCTTGCCAGAAACGACGGCGACACAAACGCACATACCAGTTAGAAAGTTGGTCGCAAACAAAATCCTGTACCAAACGCCCGGCTTTTGTAGGGTTGTAAGTCTCGTACTGCTCGCCTACTTCTTTTACTAGCGTATTTAATTTTGAGAGAATCCAACGGTCCATTTCGGGCAAACACTCATATGGCACGCGGTCAGCTTCCGTCATTTTATAATTATCCAGATTGGCGTATAGCGCAAAGAAATTGTAGGTATTGGTTAATGTACCAAAGAACTTACGTTGCACTTCAGTAATACCATCAATATTAAATTTCAGGTTATCCCATGGTTCAGCATTGGTAATCATATACCAACGGGTTGGGTCTGCACCGAAATTCTTAAGCGTTTCAAATGGATTCACCGCATTGCCCAGACGCTTCGACATCTTATTGCCATTCTTATCAAGTACCAAACCGGTTGATACCACATTTTTAAAGGCAATAGAGTCATACAGCATACCAGAAATGGCATGGAGCGTAAAGAACCAGCCACGCGTCTGGTCGACACCCTCTGAAATGAAATCAGCTGGATAGCTATTATCAAAGGTTTCTTTATTTTCAAACGGATAATGCCATTGCGCAAAAGGCATCGCACCTGAATCAAACCAAACATCTATCAGGTCGCTCTCACGTTGCATCACTTTGCCACTTGTTGAAACCAGATATACATCATCTACAAACGGACGGTGCAAATCTTCTTCATTCTTAGCCAATAACTCTAAGAAATAAGCATTCTTCTGCTTTTGCTCTGCTGATAAGGCATCGTCTTTCTGGGCATGAAGAATACCATTCTTCAATTCTTCTAACGAACCGATACAAACTTCTTCTCCATCTACACTTCTCCAGATTGGCAGCGGTGTTCCCCAGTAGCGGCTGCGGGATAAGTTCCAGTCAACGGCGTTTTCCAACCAGTTACCAAAACGTCCGGTACCTGTGCTTTCCGGTTGCCAGTTAATGGTTTTATTCAAAGCCACTAAACGGTCTTTCATGGCCGTTGTGCGGATAAACCAGCTATCCAAAGGATAATATAATACAGGCTTATCAGTACGCCAGCAATGCGGGTATGGGTGGTCAAACTTCTGAACATTGAAAGCCTTGTTTTCAATCTTTAGCTTGATACCGATACGTTCGTCAACCGACAGGTATTTATCACGCCCTTGTCTCTGGCGTTCTGTTTCTTTCTCTTCATCTGTCAGATATTGCTCTTTTACGTACTCTAAAGCAAAATCTGTAATCTCTTTTACGAAGCGGCCACGTTTGTCGACAATAGGTACATCCTTGCCTGTTTCATCTTTTACCATTATAGGCGGGATACCATTTTGTTGAGCAACCCGGAAGTCGTCGGCACCAAAAGTAGGAGAGGTATGCACAACCCCAGTACCATCTTCGGTCGTTACGAAATCACCGATGATTATCCTGAAAGCTGCTGCCTCAGGTTGCACATAAGGCAATAATTGTTCGTATTCAATACCTTCCAGTTGAGAACCTTTAAATTCAGTGACAATAGTCCAGGGAATGAGTTTTTTATCAGATGCCGCAAAGCCTTCGAAATCACCATTATGCCCTTTTTCTGAGAAGTATTTATTTACCAGAACCTTAGCCAATACCACATTCACGGGCAGATAAGTATACGGATTAAAGGTTCGTACCAATACATAATCAATACCCTTGCCTACGGTCAATGCAGAATTGGCAGGAAGTGTCCAGGGAGTAGTCGTCCATGCCAGAATGAAAACCTCACTGCTTTCCGCAGCTTCAAATAAAAAGTCTGATTTCTCCGATTTTTTTACTTTAAACTGTGCTGTCAAAGAAGTATCTTTTACTTCTTTATAAGTACCAGGCATATTCAATTCATGCGATGAAAGCCCCGTTCCCGCTGCAGGAGAATATGGCTGAATGGTATAGCCTTTATATAATAAACCTTTATTATAAAACTCTTTCAGCAAATACCAGATGCTCTCTATGTATTCATTTTTATAGGTAATATAGGGGTCATCTAAATCAACCCAATAACCCATCTTTTCAGTCAGATCATTCCATTGGTCAGTAAAACGCATCACCGTTTCACGACATTTTTTATTATATTCTTCAACTGAAATCTTAACACCTATATCTTCTTTTGTAATGCCTAATTCTTTTTCTACTTGTAGCTCTACTGGGAGACCGTGCGTATCCCAACCGCCTTTGCGTTTTACCTGAAAGCCTTTAAGTGTTTTATAGCGGCAAAAAATATCTTTAATCGTACGAGCCATCACATGGTGAATACCCGGCGTACCATTCGCTGAGGGAGGTCCTTCGTAAAAGGTAAAAGCAGGTGCTCCCTCTCTTACCTCGATAGATTGCTCGAATATTTTGTTCTGTTTCCAGAATTCAAGAATCTCATCAGCAATTGCTGCGTAGTTGACAGATTTATACTCTTTATAGTGCATAATAATAAACGAAAATGGGTCCTTACCCAAATTAGAGTGCAAAGATACGCAATTTTAGCCCACCGCGTAATACTGATTGCAGAGATTTAGGTTATCATACTATCTCGAGAACAGATTTAATTGGAAAAAGATTAGAAATGAGATTAAAACTTATGGATTAACTACCAAAGCGTTAAACCAAAACCTGTTTTTGTATATCTAACGCCTTGTACCTTAACCATACAAGCTTATGTTACAAAAGCACGCCCAACACCTCTTCTGGCGAGCGGGATTCGGAGAATCGCGCTCGGTGATAAAAGAAGCAGAAAGGTATTCAGCGAAACAGGTTTTCAGAAAAATGCTGAAAGAATCGGAAGCATTCGTGCCTATTGAAGTAGTAGAACCACCCGATATAGCCGGAGAGCTGAGAAAGTTGCGGGAAATGCGAATGGAAAAGAAAGAGAATGGAAGTGAGGGATTTGACCGCGATAAACTGAAAGAGCTGCAAAAGGAAAGAAAAGAAGAACAAGCCAGACTAAATACTACCTGGCTTGACGTGATGAGTGCAGAGAAAGGTGTTTTGAGAGAAAAAATGGCGTTCTTCTGGCATGGGCATTTAGTGGCTCGTAGTAATAATGCTGCCTTTTCACAAAGTTATGTGAATACTCTTCGTAAATATGCTTTAGGTAAATTTGGCGATTTGCTATTGGCAGTTTCCAAAGAACCATCCATGTTACAATTCCTGAATAATAAGCAAAACAAAAAACGGAGCCCCAATGAAAACTTCGCCCGTGAGTTGATGGAATTGTTTACGCTTGGCCGAGGGAATTATACAGAAAAAGACATTAAAGAAGTAGCCAGAGCTTTTACAGGTTGGGATTTTGACATCAAAGGCAATTTCATATTTCGTGAGAGACAACATGATGAGAAAGAGAAAACAGTCTTTGGGAAAAAGGGATTCTTCAAGGGAGAAGATATTATCCAGATAATATTGGAGAATAAACAAACGGCTGTTTTTATTACTACTAAAATTTATCAGAACTTCGTCAGCGAAAACGTTTCTGCTCCCTGGCATCAGGATAAAATCAAAGACTTGGCTGCCAGATTCTACAAAACCAATTATGATATAGCCGACCTGCTTGAAAATATCTATATCTCTGATTGGTTTTATGATAACCAGAACATCGGTACACATGTGAAATCTCCTGTTGAATTGTTGGTTGGTCTCAAAAGGACTTTAGGTCTTAGTTTTGAAGAAGAACAAACCAGCTTGTTTATTCAACGGGTATTAGGACAAGTATTATTGTATCCACCCAATGTAGCAGGTTGGCCGGGTGGTAAGAACTGGATTGATAGTTCGAGCTTATTATTCAGGATGCAGATTCCGGCATTGATTTTTACGGATAAGCAACCTGATATAAATGCCAAAAGTGATGGCGATATTAATACCGATTATCAGACCCGTAAAAGGAGTTTCAGAGCCAATATGGATTGGGAAATTTATGCCAAGGATTTCTCAGATAAAGAACCAAGACTCATGACTGAAATGAGTGATTTTCTTTTGCAGGTTTCACCAACTGTAGAAGTTATGAAAGGAATTCTGGACAAAATAAAAACTGATTTCAAACCTGAAATTATCAAGAAAGCTGCAATGGCATTCATGACGTTGCCGGAGTATCAGCTTTGTTGATGTTGCTCCAATTAGTTTAAAGATTTTCTACTATTTACAATATATACAGCTATGGCATCACGCAGAGAGTTTATCAAACAGTCAGCTTTAGCAACAGTAGGAGGCATGCTCATACCTAATTTCCTGAAAGCCTACGAAAGAGAAAATTTAGGTATTAATCAGGCATCGAATAAAGTATTAGTCATTGTTCAACTTTCAGGCGGAAACGATGGATTAAATACTGTTATTCCATTCCGCAATGATATCTATTACCAATCCCGCCCAACGATAGGAATTGCTCCTGACAAAGTGCTGAAACTGAATGACGATTTAGGCTTAAATCCTGCCATGGAGGGTATTCGTCGTTTGTATGATGAAGGCTTGGTAAGCATTATTAATAATGTAGGCTATCCTAATCCCGACCGCTCGCATTTTCGTTCCATGGATATATGGCATACGGCCAGTGAATCGACAGAATACCTGAACACAGGATGGATAGGGCGGTATCTGGATAATAATTGCAAGGGGAAATGCGTACCCTATCGGGCTTTAGAAATAGATGATACGCTTAGCCTATCTATGAAAGGTGAAAAAGTAAAAGCATTGGCAGTAAAAGACCCTGAAAAACTATATAAGCAGGTAAGCAGAGATTTTGTCAATAAAGTTTCGCAGATTACTCCTACCATTCAGAATGAGAATCTGGCTTATATGTATAAAACCTTAGCTGAAACCTCTTCATCGGCTGAGTTTTTGCATGCTAAATCGAAAGTATATAAAAGCCAGAGCCAATATCCGCAAGGCGAGTTAGGACAAAGACTTAAAACCATTGCCGAATTGATTGTGTCTGAAATGCCCACCAATGTATACTATGTGAGTATTTCTGGTTTTGATACCCATTTTAATCAGGTAAATCAGCAAGAGAGATTATTGAAAAATTATGCCGATTCAATAAACACCTTTGTAAGTGATTTACAGAAAAATAATAAGATGAATGAGGTAGTCATCATGACATTCTCAGAGTTTGGCAGAAGAGTCAAACAAAATGCCAGCGCAGGCACAGACCACGGCACAGCCAATAATGTTTTTTTGATAGGAGGAAATTTAAAGCGTCCGAAAATACTGAATGAAGCTCCGAATTTAACTGACTTAGATGAAGGGGATTTAAAATTTTCGGTTGATTTCAGACAGATTTATGCTTCTTTATTGCAAGATTGGCTTAATATGAAAGGTGAAATTGTATTGGGGAAGGAATTTGAAAGTTTACGTTTGGTGTAATCAGGTAGATTTTGCAGGTCATG
>CBIHRH010000296.1:0-6461 GCA_966212365.1 uncultured Emticicia sp.
GCTATCTGCTGGGCAGCATCCAGAACCATATCGAATGATTCGCGATTATGGTCCTGAAAATAAGGATACTGGGTAAGCGCTTCGCTATCAAGCACTTCGTATAGGTTAAACTGAATATCACGCTTTGAAAAAAACATTATCTTCTTCTACGTTTGCCTTTATCTTTGTTAGAACTACCTTTGTCTGAACCGGAGCTTCTGCTTGAACTTCTTTTTGAGCCACCTCTGCCTGAGTCACTTCTTCTGGAACTACTTCTTGACGAACCACCTCTTCCATCGCGTCCTCTGGCCTTATTTGCCATGCCTGATGACGATTTATAGGCTTTTCCTCCTACACTTACCAATTCTAAATCCATACTTCGGCGCTCAAGATCAGTAGCTTTTACTCGTACTTTTACTGCCTCACCAAAAGTAATAATTCGTCCTGTACGCTTACCTACAATCCGATAATTCTCTTTATCTAATTCATAGAAATCATCGTTCAGATCAGCCAGACGCACCATACCTTCGCAATTGGTAGAAGTAATTTCAACAAAAATCCCGAAGTCAGTTACACCTGTTACTACTCCATCAAAGATACTGTTATGGTCTTGCATACTCATAAACTCGACCTGCTTATATTTGATAGAAGCGCGCTCGGCCTCGGCAGCTAGTTTCTCACGATCTGACGAATGTTTCGACATCTTTTCGTATTCATCCAGACCTGGGGCTTTTTTCTTATCCAGATAATTCTGCAATAAACGATGCGCCATCATATCAGGATAACGACGGATAGGTGAGGTAAAGTGGCTATAATGTTCGAACGCCAGACCGAAGTGCCCCAAAGGTTCGGTCGTATAACGAGCCTTAGACATAGTTCTTACAGCCAATTGCTCCAAAACATTCTGCACACCTGTTCCTTCCACTTCCTCCATCATTTTATTCATGGTAGTCGACAAGCCTTTCTCTGAATCTGTTCTGATAGTAAAGCCCAGACGAGCAGCAAAATTGGCAAAGTTTAAGAGTTTTTCAGGATTTGGTGGTTCGTGGGTACGATATACCATTGTATTGCCACTTTCCTGTTCTTCTCCTTCTTTAGCTTTCTTCTTCTTGCCGAAATTAAAGACAAATTCGGCCACTTTTTTATTGGCCAATAGCATAAACTCTTCTATCAGCTTATGTGAGTCTTTTCTTATCTTTAATACTACACCCAATGGCTTCCCTTGCGCATCCAATCTGAATTTTACTTCATTGGTTTCAAAGTTGATAGCACCTTTCTGGAAGCGTTCTTTTTTCAGAATTTTTGCCAGATGATTGAGTGTATGTAGCGGCTTCATATATTTCAGCGCAACCTCATCCACTACTATCTGCCCCTCTTCTATTTCTAAAATCTCCTGCGCTTCTTCGTACGTAAATCTTTTATCTGAATGGATAATCGTACGGCCAAACCACTCGTCTACTACACGGGCATCATGAGTCATTTCAAAAACAGCCGAGAAAGTCAGCTTATCCTCATTCGGACGAAGAGAGCAAAGGTTATTCGACAGTTTCTCAGGTAACATTGGTATTGTTCTATCTACCAGATAAACCGATGTAGCACGGTTCAGTGCTTCTTCTTCTAACCTTGTGCCTAATTTTACGTAATGCGTTACGTCTGCGATGTGTACCCCAATTTCATAATTGCCATTTTCTAATTCACGGAAGCTCAGGGCATCGTCAAAATCTTTGGCATCGTGCGGGTCAATTGTGAAAGTTTGAATATGTCTGAAGTCCCTTCTTTTTTGGATCTCACTCTCTTCAATAACTTCCGAGATTTTCTCTGCTTCTTCTTCAATTTCTTTCGGGAACCTGATAGGCAAGCCAAATTCTGCTAAAATGGCGTGCATTTCGGCATTATTATCGCCGGCTTTCCCTAAAATCTCTATTATCTCCCCAACGGCTTGTTGGGTATTAGTAGGATAAGTATTGATTTTTACAATAACGAGGTCGTTTTTGGTAGCTCCATTGATTCTATCCTTAGGAATAAAAATATCCTCATGCAGGCTTTTATGGTCGGGTTTTACTAAGGCATAATTGCCGAAGGTTTGTACTTTCCCCACTACTTCGCTTCTTCCTCTTTCTAAAATTTCTATTACTTTTCCTTCCGGATTATCACCTTTACGGTAGAACTCTCCGAATGTTGCCACTTTTACCAGGTCGCCGTCTATGGCTCCGTTCAGGTCATCAGCACTTACCCAGATATCGGGTTTGCCTTCCTCATGTCGGATAAATCCAAAACGTGGGTTCACATGGTCGAGACGGCCAATGACTGCATTGGCTTCGGCATCGACTGTATATTTACCCTTATCTACCTGATATATCTTACCTTCCTGCAACAAGTCTTCTATCACCATGCCAAAAAGCATTTTTTCCTGCTTACTATGTACATCGTAATGTTGATAAAGATCTTGCAGCGTATAAGGTTGTGTGGTATTGACCGACAAAAAAGCTAAAATCTCTGCCTTTTGCTGGTCATAATATGATTGATGTTTATTTTTTGCCATTTTAATGTTTGGCGAACAACGAGTTCGCCTAATTATATATTTACTATTTAGTTTGGTTGAATGTTATGCTTTATACTTTGTATTAACATAGCTATGTTTCCAATTTTGCCAGTCGTTACATAATCCAGCTTTAACCGGATTATTCAGAATATATTCAATAACTCTGCTTAGTTCTTCTGCATCTCTTAATGAATATGATTTGACATAACAGTATAGCCAATTAACTCATATTGTTTCCCATCAAAATAGTGTAAAGAATCTGCTATCATATCAGCAACGGACGTTATTTTGAGCCAATGGTTGCCTGTAGACAAGCTATCTAATAATTCATCATATTTTCCAAAAAACCTTCTGTGTGCTTTGTCTACATGCTTTAGTTTTTCTTCTGAAGAAACAGTTGACTGTTTTATTGTTCCTATTTCTTTTTCTCTTGCTATTTTTAATTCTTCTATTTTATCTTTAGGTAAACTGCCATCCAAGCGAGTTGTTATGAAAAAGATTGTATCATTAGGTGGCTGGTAATGAGGTAAATCTTTCCGATAATACGGCTTAATTTCTCGCTTCATTTGGTCACAATATTTGTGGCACGAGCATCCTGCTCGCAGTTAGGTTACTAGTTTTTGATAATTATCATTCTGAGTTACTCTTATTCTGCCAACGACGAAAGGGACGTTCGCCCCACAAGCATTGTCACCACTTGTGGCGCGAGCATCCTGCTCGCAGTTGGGTTATCAATTGATAATAATTATCAGTTTATGTTATTCTTTCTCTTCCGACCGCGAACGAGACGTTCGCGCCACAATAATCAGCCACCACCATTTGTGGCGCGAGCAAGATGCTCGCAGTTAGATTATCAATGAATACCAATCTATCAATTTAAATTACACTGCTCTGATAACTGCGAACGGGCGGCCGCCGCGCGGACGTTCGCCCCATATAAAATGTTACTGCCACTCATACATTGGATTCAAAGTAGGGTCCCAGTTCGGATAAATCTTGAAATGTTTGTCCTGAATTTTATCTAGTAGAATATCCCGCAACTCGGCAATATTTTCTTTGTGTTCGGCCGAAATGAAGACCACATTCTCTGTGTTTTTGGTCAGGTAACTTCTTTTCAGTTTTTCCAGATTTCGTTTTAAATCGTCCTCCGTTACCGTTTCCAGATGCTCATCCAGATTCTCTTCTGTTTCAGGTTTAAATAAATCTAATTTATTAAATACCAACACGGTAGGTTTTTCAGCAGCACCGATTTCTGCCAGTGTTGAGTTTACTACCTCAATCTGCTCTTCAAAAGCGGGGTGCGAAATATCCACTACATGAATCAGAATATCAGCCTCACGAATCTCATCTAAGGTCGATTTGAAAGACTCAATTAATGAAGTAGGCAACTTTCTGATAAACCCAACGGTATCGGTGAGTAGAAATGGGATATTTCCTAATACAACTTTTCTAACGGTAGAGTCGATAGTAGCAAACAATTTGTTCTCTGCAAATACCTCGGCTTTTGCCAGACGACGCATCAGAGTTGACTTTCCTACGTTGGTATAACCTACCAGGGCCACACGCACCAATCGGCTACGCTCTTTGCGACGGGTAGCACTTTGTTTGTCTATCTTCTCTAATTTATCTTTCAGAAAAGCAATCCTATCCTGCACAATCCGTTTGTCAGTTTCCAACTCCTTTTCCCCAGGACCACGCATACCAATACCCCCTTTCTGACGGCTCAAGTGGGTCCACATGCGGGTTAGTCGAGGCAATAAGTATTGATACTGTGCCAATTCTACCTGTCGTTTGGACTGGTCTGTTCTGGCGCGTTGAGAGAAAATAATTAAAATCAACAGACTTCTGTCAAGAATATTTATATATTTAAATGCGGCCTCAAGGTTACGTAACTGAGAAGGCGTTAGGTCATCATAAAAAATAATAGTATCTACAGGATTCTCAATAATCCATGTTTCTATCTCTTCCAGTTTCCCCTTGCCGACAAACGTTTTCTGGTCGGCTCTCTCCAATCTTTGTACAAATGTTTTTTTAGTAACAACTCCGGCTGTAGTAGCCAGAAAATTTAATTCGTTGAGGTAGTCATACGTACGCTCAGCGTTTTGTTTCTGCGTAATCAGACCAACCAATATGGCTGTTTCCTGATGCTTCGCAGTAGAAAAAATGGGTGAATTAAGCAATTTTAAAAAATTTTGTTCCAAATAAAATAACTACTAAACTCTATGAAAAGTTTCTGCAATCCATTACACACTCTGTGCAGATTATCTTCATCAGATGTTACCAACAAGCAGTATAGAAAATCCAGGTATGGAGAAGAGAAAAAGCGGCATCTTTTTCTGAATACTATGTATGCCTACACAAAAAGCTTCTGGCTTTCGTTGGTATGAATATAAATATAACAAAAAAAAATAAAAAAATTACATTTTTTTTTGAATAAATTTACGTGTCAATTAAAAATACCACTTTAAAAGGTTCAAAATATTTAATTTACTGATTACCAGTTACTTAAACAAATATGTGCCCTTTTAATAAATCGATTAGGGGACTTGGCATAATTTTAGATTGTTAATTTTAACGTTGTCAAAACATGAAAAAATAGGTATAATAACGTGTTCTTGTAAGAAAAATCTCAATTTAATTGCGTTTTCATGTTTTATATCATAAATTGCGCTACTTAATAGTAGTACCGGCAGGTTTTAAATATAGATACACATTTTGAAGGACGATTATGTGAGAAGAAGTCGGTTTTGCGTATCACAAAATTATTTAAATTTGCTCCGAGATATTTCGTCAACTATGAAACATCTCATTGAAATCGAATCCAGATAGAGCTTATACATGGATTATTAGGAAAGCACGTAAGTCGGAATCCCTGTCACTATTTTTGAGGCAGGGATTTTTTTTATTTATACATTTGTAATAAGAGTAGCTTTTAACAACAAACCACTTAGCTTTTGGTGTATTTGTTCTAACAAAGTTTGTCAATAAAAGTATAGTCTTTATGCGCTATACAACAGTATATACCTATGAAAGAGAAAATTGCAAAAAAGATTGACGTATTTAATAAAAAGGCAGGATTTGAATATTTCTTTCTGGAGAAATATGATGCGGGGATGGTATTGACAGGAACAGAGATTAAGTCAATTCGAATGAATAAATTCAATATGACTGATGCCTATTGTTTCTTTGTTGATGGAGAATTGTTTGTCAAAAACCTGAATATATCTAAGTACGATCAGGGAACAATCTATAACCACGAGCCTTTGCGTGACAGGAAACTATTATTAAAAAAGAGAGAACTGAAACGTCTGGATAATAAGCTAACCGATAAAGGTCTTACCGTGATACCCACACGTTTGTTTATCAATGATGGCGGGTTAGCCAAATTAGAAATAGCACTGGCCAAAGGTAAGAAACTGTATGATAAGCGAGAGACCATTAAAGAACGAGATGTATCTCGTGAACGCATGAGAGACGAGTAAGTATTTAGCCAAACACGAATATTAACCTCCAAAATCTATAAGACGAATGCGCCCTAACCGATTGAAACAACTGTGGAAAGAAGATAAAACTGTAGTAAATGCCTGGGTTACGATTCCATCCTCATGGACAGCCGAAGTTGTAGCACATTCAGGTTTTGACGCCATGACTATTGATGCTCAACATGGATTAGCGAGTGACCACATGACGATTCTAACCATGCTGCAGGCAATATCTACTACAAATACAGTTCCGTTGGTAAGGGTACAATGGAATGACCAGGCTACTCACATGAAAATGCTGGATATGGGTGCTTACGGGGTTATCTGCCCGATGATAAATACCCGTGAGGAATCGGAAAGTTTTGTAGGAGCTTGCCGCTACGTACCTGATGGTTACAGAAGTTTTGGGCCCGTGAGAGCGAGTGTATATGGTGGTGAAGGTTATTTTGAGAAATCGA
>CBIHRH010000297.1:0-6444 GCA_966212365.1 uncultured Emticicia sp.
TGATTGGTTTCTATAGTATAACTGTGCATAGCAATGCACAGCAAAATATAACATTTGGTAAAGGAAATATTACCAATGTTACAGTTACTTCTTCTTCCAACGCCAGTAACCAGACAGGTGTAAAAACGCTTATGAGCTCTGGCTACTTGCCAAATAAAAACGCTGCCGCCAGACTGCTCTCGCAAGCGACTTTAGGCACAACCTATGCAGATATTGAAGATGTAGCAACAAACGGCATTGAAAAATGGGTTGACCAGCAGCTAGCTATGCCAAATTCTTTTAGTATTACTGGTTACATAGGGGGACTCCATCAGGCTTTAGCAGATTCATTAAATCGAACAAGTCCTAATCCCCCAAAAACAATAGCCAATACTTCCGTTGGCGATTATTTTTTTGATGTAGCATGGTTTCAGGGTAATATGATAGTACGCGATTTGTTACGTTGGAGAGTTGCTTTAGGGCTAAGTGAGGTTTTTGTTACTTCTCGGGTTTCTGCTTTTGATAATAACCCTTATGCTTTGTCTAGTTATTATGATGTTTTGTTAGAAAATTCATTTACTAATTACCGGACACTTATAGAAAAAATAACTTACCATCCATCAATGGCAGTTTATCTCACATACATGAATAATCGTGCCACTAATGTAGACAAGCAGACATTTCCTGATGAGAATTACGCCAGAGAAATAATGCAGTTATTTTCGATAGGCTTATTTCAATTGAATCTAGATGGTACAGAAAAAAAGGATGGCGCCGGAAAATCTATCCCGACTTATAATAATACCGATATTGCCAATCTGGCTAAAGTATTCACAGGCTTATCTTGGGGTGATAGCAAATATTTAGGAGATGTAACTAAAGACTACTGGAGTTACACAAAAAAACTGAAATTTTATACAATTGACTCAAGTGATGTTTATTTAAGATATTGGGCTAATCCTAGTACTTGGGTCATTGTAAATGGTCATGAAGTTGGATCTAAAACTTTCTTAGGAAGTACTATTCCAGCTCGCTCTGTTCAACAAGGAGAATTAGACATTAAAGATGCGCTTGATATTATATTCAACCATCCGAATGTGGGACCGTTTATAGGACGTCGCCTGATTCAACGATTAGTTACGTCAAATCCTAGTCCTGCTTATATACAACGTGTAGCAACCGTATTTAATAATAATGGAAGCGGGGTCAGAGGAGACTTAAAGGCAGTCGTCAGGGCAGTTTTGCTGGACCCCGAAGCCCGGGACTGTTGCAATAATGGAGATACGCAATTTGCCGGGGCGTTTAAAGAGCCATTTATCAGATATACGAATTTAGTAAAAGGGCTTAATTTAACTACTAAGGGTGGTGTGTTCCGTAACGTTATGAGAAGGGCTTATGAGAAAACCGGACAAATTCCTATGTATTCTCCTAGTGTATTTAACTTCTTTGCGCCTGATTACACACCAGATGGTGCTCTAAAAGGTACGGGTAAATATGGACCCGAATTTCAGACTTTAAATTCTCAGACCTTAACTGGTTATCTGAATGCATTGAATAGCTGGGTTATTGTAGATGATGTAGTGGAGTATACTACCTATTTTAGCGGCGAAACCTATAAACCACTACAGGAGCCCGGATTCAATTTAACAGCCGACTATCCATTGACAAGAAATGACAGGTTGCTACAGCTATTAGATAAGTATAACTTGATTCTGGCTCACGGCAGGCTTTCTCAAAAAACGCTTGACATTATCAAAGATGCTTTATTACAGATGCCCATTAGTGTAACTAATGGAGTTCCCAATGCTGACGATGCTTCCAGAAGAGTTCGTATTGCAATTTATTTAATTATGGCAACTCCAGATTATCTTATTAATAAGTAATAATTCAATGAATAGACGCGATTTTATAAAACAGTCAGGTTGTGCCGCTATGGGAACGACAACCCTACTGAGCACACTGACCAGTTTAGGAGCGGTAAATGGAGCTCTTAGGCATAAAAACTTTCCTTCAAAAGAGGCTGCTGCTGAAGATTATAAAGCGTTAGTGTGTATATTATTTTCAGGTGGGCTTGATTCTTACAATTTGTTGGTTCCCACAGGGAAAAATTCAGGCGGTGATAACGGGTACACTGAATATGCACATACAAGAGGAGATCTTGCTTTATCTGATACATCACTTTTGCCACTTACTAATCCTCAATGCACAGGCTTCAGAAATTTGCCTTGTAGTTATGGCGCTTTCGGAATTCACCCTTTAATGCCTAGCATGAGAGACTTATTTAATACGGGTAAACTTGCATTTATGGCCAATGTTGGCACTTTGGTAGAGCCTATTAAGAATTTATCAGAGTTTCAGAGTGGTTTAAAAAAGATTCCGGATGGCATCTATTCTCATTCTGACCAGATAATGCAATGGCAGACTTCGGTTCCACAAAGCAGGCGCGCATTGGGCGTGGGTGGTAGAATTGCCGATTTATTAAATGCTGGTAATTCTAATAATCAGGTTTCGATGAATATCTCTTTAGGCGGTAAGAATATCTTTCAAACTGGAGAGAGCATTACTGAATACTCTATTGGTAACAATGTTAGCCCGAGTACGGTAGGTTTGGAAACTCTGCCTGCATGGTGGAGTAGTTCGGGCTTAATGACTGATTTGAGAAATGCAGCAATTGATAGTTTAGTTGGGCAAACTTACGCTAATTTACTTCAGCAAACCTTTGCGGGCTCCGCTAAAAGCGCTATTGCTGCTTATAGCTTTTTTAAGGAAGCTATTAAAAAAGTACCAGCCATGACCACCCAGTTTCCAACTACAAGCCTAGGGGCAGATCTGGCAGCTGTGGCAAAAGTAGTAAGTGTAAGAAGTTATCTAGGTGCTAAAAGACAGATTTTCTTTGTGAATTATGGCGGTTGGGATATGCACGATAACCTTGCTGGAGGACTAAACCAACGCTTGCCTGTAGTAAATAATGCCCTGAAAGCATTCTATGATTCTACTGTGGAAATGGGACTGGCTGATAAAATAACAACATTTACAATTTCAGATTTTGGTCGTACAGTTACTTCTAATGGCTTAGGTTCTGACCATGGCTGGGGCGGAAACTCTATGGTAATAGGCGGAAGTGTGAATGGTGGCAAAATTTATGGGTCTTTCCCACGAATGAATCTTACAGGCAATACACAGACTATTTCGTTTAGAGGAAACTTTATTCCAGCTGTTTCGACTGATGAACTATATGCCGAAATGGCTCTGTGGTATGGCGTAAGCCCCGCTGATTTATGTTATGTTTTGCCTAATATCGGTAATTTTTATAGCTATATGCCTGGTAATTACCCTATAGGATTCATGAATTTTAATGGTATTACTATTTCAACCGATAATAAACCTCAATCATGCTTGACATATTGAGATGATATAGTACATGAAAAAAATCTATAGAATATTTTTATTGTTTTTACTTATCCCGATAGTAGATATTAAAGCTCAGAGTTGTATCGGTCCGGCGGGACAGGTTAATTGGAAGTATTGGGGGAATTTTCCTATGTTTCCTGATGTAACCGATGTATGGGCCTTAGAAAATTTTCCGAATAGACCTGAAGGCACTCAGATAATCAACTCTTTGAGAGCGCCTATCAATTATAGCGATTTCTATGCAGGTATGATTAGAGGCTTTATTAAAGTGCCTCAAACTGATAACTATATTTTTAATCTGACTGCTGATGACAAAGCCGTTTTTTATTTAAGCACTAATCAGCAGCCAGCAAATAAGGTAAAAAGAGCAGAAGTCGTAGTTTCTACTACCTTAGATCAGCATGATAAAGATCCTGCTCAAACTTCAGTAAGTATACAATTGGTGGGGGGACAGTATTATTATTTTGAGATGTATAATTTCGATTGGACAGGTAATGATCACTTGACTTTATCATGGAAAAAAACTTCCACTCCTGCTGCTCCCTGGGCTATAGTAGATTTCAATTATATTTATGAATATGCCTGTGGGCAAATATGCCCAGAAAGAGGAACACCTTGTGATGATGGTAATTCGGCAACTACCAACGATCAGCAGGATGGATTTTGTAATTGTTTAGGTACTCCTGCTACAGCCAATACATGTATAGGTGAAAAGGGACTTACTGAAGCGTATTATTATGATAATATTGTGGGTAATTATGTAGCAAACGATTTGATTAATGCCCCAAAATTTCCATTATCGCCAGATAGAAAAGAAAAACTTCTGGGAGCTTATGGCCCTTTACCAGCTACCCCAATTTATTCTGCTGATAATTATGGAACCCTCGTACAAGGCTATTTAACAGTACCAGTCTCAGGTAATTATGAGTTCAATATAACAGGTGATGGGAATGCGCTATTTTACTTAAGTAGCGACGATAATATTGCAAATAAAGGGACTCATACGGCAAGTGTTTATGGCGTGGATGAAACAGATCATACCAATAATGTTTCTCAAACAATAGCACCATTTTTTATGGAGAAAAATAAATACTATTATTTTGAATTCAGGCATAAAGAAAATACCTGGAGATACCACTTTAATTTGTTCTGGAAAACACCATTCCATGAAGATAAGGAGTGGAAAAGGGTACCAGCGTTTTATTTGTTTGATTATAAATGTGATGTGCAATGTATTCCTGCAGGGACTGCGTGTAATGATGGGAATCCTTTTACTAATGATGATAAAATAGTTAATTGTGAGTGCGTTGGGACACCTTGTTCCGGACCTGATTGCGATGATGAATCGGCGAGATATAAAGTTTACGATTCTTGTAGTCCGACTGATAACCTTACTACTTTATCAGAAGCGGCATGGGTTTCTTGTGGTACACTTAAACCAAATCCTAATCCGGCAAGGTCAGCTAACAAAAACTGGATTATGTATGATTTTAACAATAGTTATAGATTTCAGGATACCAGAGTTTGGAACTATAATGTAACAGGAGAAACCAATAAAGGATTTAAAAGTGTCTATGTCGATTATTCAATAAATGGTACAACCTGGCAACAATTAGGGGGTACTTATTCCTGGCCACAAGCACCTGGAAATGGAGATTATGCCGGCTTTATTGGGCCAAATTTCAATGATGTCAGAGCTCGTTATGTGCTTATTTCGGCTATTAGTAACTGGGGAGATTCCTCTTGTTCTGGGTTTAGTAAAATAACATTCAATGCATCTTTATGTGATACCGAAGGCACTACTTGTGACGATGGTGACCCCCTTACGATTAATGATAAATTCGATAATAGTTGTAATTGTAGAGGTGTTAATATCCATTGTGCTTCAGATACAATTAAATTAGACCGTTCTCCCCTCAGTGATGGAGACTACCAGGCAAAGAAAAGTATTGCTGCTGAAAGCCTTATACCTGCTACTAAAGATATTTCTTTTACAGCAGGCAATAGTATTGTGTTACTACCTGGCTTCCAGGTAAATAATACTGCGATATTTAAAGCTGACATAGCTAATTGCGTGCAACAAGCCTTTGCTAATAATAGTGAGAGACTAACCAATGCAACTGATGACAAATCAATAACAGAGTTTTCAACTGATAGTACTGAAATCAATAAATTGAAGAAGATTATTTTCAGGATAAATAAGCCCGGTTATGTAAAACTCAAACTGAAGGATAAGAGTGAAAATACTATCGTCACTATCATAGATAGCTATTATGAGAATCTTGGAACACAAATAAAATTGTTACCTACCAATAGACTTCCGAAAGGGTTGTATTGGATAGAATTGGATTATGCAGGAAAAGCGCTGAGGGAACAATTAGAGGTAAAGGATTAGAAAACAGCCTTCTGGTCAAGTTTATGAGTCACTGTATGCATAAATCTTTATCGGAAGGCCTTTATATGTTTATTATAATAGCAAAACTACCAGTATTTCTATTGAAACTTGTCATAAAAAGTTTGCACAAAACTCTGTTGCTTTGTGGCCTTAATTCTATTCTGATGACTCAAAAACAAGGTAATAGATATGCTTGATTGCCGGACGAATCTTTTGATATTTATCAGACATATTTACTAAAAATCTTACCGGCAATGGTCATTTCCTCGCTTTTCTTCACAAAAGCATTTTACATTATATAGTAACTGATATTTTGAAATTTTAATCTTAACGTAATAATATTTTCTATATCTTTGTGTAGTAACCAAAAATACTACCTAATCCTACTTACAAATCGTCCCAAATTTGTATAATTCTATATTATAACAGATAACTTTTAAATTTTTTAAAAGTCTATATAACTACTATTTTCTAAATAAATACGACATCTAACTTTATAAAAATCACCAAAAGTAAAAAATAATATAAATGGGATTACTATGCCCTTTTTATATGCTATAAATAATTTTTTGTGGGTTGATTTTTGCTACTGCTGTATAAGTCATACTATTATTATAAGTTTGAATTATTTACTTAAATTTCTATTAATTTGAAATGAG